>JAIRLA010000062.1 GCA_031259795.1 Azoarcus sp. | reverse complement strand
GTGCGGGGCGAGGCGCTGGTTGCGCGGGGCGGGCCGGTTGTGCCGGGCGAGGCGCCGGTTGCGTGGGGCGGGCGGGTTGTGCCGGACGAGGAGCCGGTTGCGCGGGGCGGGCCGGTTGCGCGGGCGGGGGGGCGGCGTCGGAGGCGAGGTCGAAAATGACTTCGGTCAGTACGGGCAGGTCGTCGCCCGTGCCGTCGTTGGCGGGGTCTTCGCCGTGCAGGCGCAGGAGCGCGTTGGCTTCGTCGATGAGGGAACTGGCGACATCCAGTTCGGTTGCGCCGAGGGCGGGGTCTTTGGGAGGAGGGGTGGTCATAGGGCAATCCTGTGTTCAGCGTCGAACGCCTTGAGCAGGAACTGTTGCTGCTTGTAGTGCATCCAGCGCATGCGCGCGGGCTGGCGTTCGGCTTCGGTGCGGCCAATGATTTCAATCACCATGCGGAAGCGTTCGCAGCCGGAGGGGATTTCGGCGGCGAGGTTGAAAAGCAGGTCGGTATGCGGCCATTGCGTTTCGCCGGCGATGCCGATGATGATGGGCGTTTCCGCCGCCAGCGGCGAGCCGTTCATGACGTGCGGGATGAAGCTGCCCGGTTCGGCGGTCCATAGCTGGTGGTCGAGCCGCTGCGCCGCGGCGGCATTCGGGTTGATGACGATGGCTTTGCGCCCGCCGTGATGGGCCTTGCCGATCAGTTCGCAGGCAAGCGCGAGCGGATCGCCGGCGTTGTGGTAGAACTGGACGCTGGTCATCGCGCGCTTTCCGTTTCAATGGGGTTGTTCGCCCCCGGCGGCGCGCGCGAGCAGGAATTCGGCGAGCAGGGGTAATGGCCTGGCGGTGGAGCCTTTGGCTTCGCCCGATACCCAGGCGGTGCCGGCGATGTCGAGGTGCGCCCATTTGTATGCCTTGGCGAAGCGCGACAGGAAGGCGGCGGCGGTGATCGCGCCGCCGAAGCGTCCGCCGATGTTGGCCATGTCGGCGAAATTGCTTTTGAGCAGGTCCTGGTATTCTTCCCACAGCGGCAACCGCCAGACGGGGTCGCCCGCGGCGGCGCCGCATTGCGCCAGTTCTTCGGCCAGGGCGTCGTCGTTGGCGAGCAGGCCGCTGGGGATTTTGCCCAAGGCGACGATGCACGCGCCGGTAAGCGTGGCGATGTCGATGACGCAGTCGGGCTTGAAGCGTTCGGCGTAAGTGAGGGCGTCGCAGAGGATGAGCCGCCCTTCGGCGTCGGTATTGAGGATTTCGATGGTCTGGCCCGACATCGACCTGACGACATCGCCGGGGCGCGTCGCGTCGCTGCCGGGCATGTTCTCGGTGGCCGGGACGATGCCGACCACGTCGATGGGCAGCTCCATGCGGGCGATGGCCTTGAACGCGCCGATGACGCTGGCCGCGCCGCACATGTCGTATTTCATTTCGTCCATTTCGGCGCCGGGTTTGAGCGAGATGCCGCCGGAATCGAAGGTGATGCCCTTGCCGACCAGCGCCACCGGGCGCGGCCTGCCGTTTTTGTCCTTGTCCGCGTTCTTGTCCTTGTGCGCCTTGTCGCCGCGTCCGTGACGCCCGTGATATTGCATGACGATGAATTTCGGACTCCGCCGCGCGCCGCGCGCCACCGCCAGGAACGCGCCCATGCCGAGCTTTTCCATGTCCTCGCGTTCGAGAATGTCGACCTTGAATTTGAATTGCTTGCCCAGGGCGCCGGCCGCGTCGGCAAGATGGGCGGGGGTGCATATGTTCGCGCCGAGATTGCCGAGATCCTTGGCCAGCGCCATGCCTTCGGCAATGGCCTGTCCCTGGCGCACGGCGTCTTCCAGCGCCCTGTCGGCCACGGTCGCGGCGGAAAGGGCGAAAGCGATCTTGCGCGCGCCGCGCTCTTTCTTCGCGCCCTTTTCTTTTTTCTCCGTGCGCGGAGCGTCGAACCGGTAGGCGCTGTCGGCGATGATGCGGCTTGCCTGGCGCAGCGCCCAGTCCAGTCCGCGCCCCGGCGGCAGCGTCTCGCCATCGAGCGCGATTGCGCCATCCTTCGCCGGCGTGGCCGCCAGCGCCTTGCCCGCGGCGGCGAAGGCGTCGCGCCATGCCTTGTCGCCGGGCGCGCCGGAATCGGATTGCCCGAGGCTGACCAGCAAGACCCGCTCGGCGGCGACTCCGGCCAGTCCATGCAGCAACAGGGCCGCTCCGGGCTTGGCATCGAGTTCGCCGTGGGCGATGAGCCGCGCCAGCCTGCCTTGGCTGGCTTCGTCCACGGCGCGGCTGGAAGGAGGCAGCTTGCCGTCGGTGAAAACGCCGAGAACGAGTATGCCGGTCTGGAGTTTTTCGGGGGAGGTTATCTTCTTTATGGTAAATTCCACAGGCTTTGCTCCAAGGGGAAAACGCGCCGCGATGCGCGCGCCGTGCGGGCGAGCGTTTCGCGTCGAGAC
This sequence comes from Azoarcus sp., assembly GCA_031259795.1. Taxonomy (GTDB): domain Bacteria; phylum Pseudomonadota; class Gammaproteobacteria; order Burkholderiales; family Rhodocyclaceae; genus WRNU01. The sequence goes on along the minus strand of JAIRLA010000062.1, from coordinate 3,089 downwards.
GGGACGTTTCCCGATTATGTCCCGTTCCGGCGGATCCCGTCAAAACAACACTTTACCCTTGCCGCGCTTTCATTCCTTGAACTTTTGTCCAGTCACCGAGCAATGATTTTCCGTCGCGCTCTACAACGGGAATTTACCCACGCGGCGGCGGCGGTATTCATCGCGCTGTTCGCGGTGTTGATCACGATCGTGTTGATTCGCCTGCTCGGGCAGGCCGCGGGCGGGCGGGTGCCCGCCGAGGCCGTGCTGGCGCTGATCGGCTTCGGCGCGCTGACGGAACTGCCCATCGTCCTCACCCTGACCGTGTTCGTCGGCGTGCTGCTGTCGCTGTCGCGCGGCTACCGCGACTCCGAAATGGTGGTGTGGTTCACTGCGGGCTTGCCGCTCACCGCCTGGATTTCGCCTGTCCTGCGCTTTACCGTGCCGCTGGTGCTGGTGATCGGCGGCGTGACCCTTTTTCTCGGCCCATGGGGGCAAATGAAGAGCGCCGAATACCGCGACCGCCTGGAGAGCCGCGATGACACCCAGCGCGTGGCGCCCGGCGTATTCCGCGAATCGGCGGGAGCGCGGCGCGTGTTCTTCGTCGAAATCGGCGCGGGCGAGGATGGGCGCGTGCGCAACGTTTTCGTGAGCGACGAGAGCAAGGACGGCAAGCTCACCATCGTCGCCGCCGCCCAGGGCGCCCTGCATACGGACGAGGACGGCAACCGTTATGTCATTCTGGAGCAAGGGCGGCGCTACGACGGGCAGCCCGGCACGCCGGAATTCCGGGTCATGTCCTTCGACCGCTACCAGTTGCGGATCGAATCGAACCAGCAGACCGTCCCGCCGGCCAAGGCGCGCTCGAAGCCGACCCTCGAACTGATCCGGCAGCCGGACGCGCGCAACCTCGGCGAACTGAGCCTGCGCCTCGGCACGCCGCTGGCGGCGGTGCTGCTGGCGCTGCTGGCGATCCCGCTTTCCTTCGTCAATCCGCGCGCCGGACGCGCCAACAACCTGCTGCTGGCGATCTTCATCTATTTGATCTACAACAACGCCATTCTCGTGTGCCAGTCCTGGGTGTCGCAGGGACGCCTGCACTTCGCCGCCGGGCTGCTGCTGCCGCATCTGGTGGCCTGCGCGCTCCTGATCCCGCTCTTTTACCGCCGCCTCGTGGTGACGCCGTTCTGGCGCAGGCGCGGCAAAGGCGACGATGCGCCCGCGCGAAAGGATGAGCGATGAGCCGCACGCTGCTCGGCTATCTCGCGCGCGAGATTTACGGCGCCACCCTGATGGCGCTGGTCTCTTTCCTCGGCCTGTTCGCCTTCTTCGATTTCATAAACGAACTCGAAAACATTGGCAAGGATGGCTACCAGGTCCACCACGCGCTCATCTACGTGGCGATGATCGTGCCGGGCCGGGTCTACGAACTCTTGCCGGTCGCGGTACTGATCGGTTCGCTCTACGCGCTGACCACGCTCGCCCGCCATTCCGAGATCACGGTCATGCGCGCCTCCGGGCTGTCGATCATGACGATGCTGGGGACGCTCGCCCTGATCGGCGGCCTGCCGGTCGCATTGACTTTCGTCTTCGGCGAATACATCGCGCCGCCCGCCGAAAGCGCGGCCCAGCAATGGCGACTGACCGCGACCAATTCGCTGGTCTCGCAGCAATTGCACTCCGGCCTGTGGATCAAGGACGGCCTGCGCATCATCAACGTGCGCGCCCTGCGTCCCAATCGCAGCATGGAACAGGTGCGGATCCACACCTTCGACGACGACGGCGTATTGCGCACGATCGCCGATGCCACGCACGGGGAGTACGTCGACGCAAGCAAGGAAAGGGGCGATGGGCACTGGCGTCTCACCGGCGTGGCGCAAGTCGAATTCTTCGACGAACACACCGCCCTCACTTCCCCGCCCGAACTGATCTGGCCGTCGACGCTGACGCCCGAAGTGCTCAGTGTGCTGATGGTCGTGCCCGAACGCATGTCGGTGAGCACCTTGTGGGCCTACATCCGCCACTTGCGCGACAACCAGCAAAGCGCGGAACGCTACGAAATCGCCCTGTGGAAAAAGATCATCTACCCCTTTGCCACCCTGGTGATGCTGGCGCTGGCGCTGCCGTTCGCGCTCACCCACGAGCGCAGCGGCGGCGTGAGCGTCAAGGTTTTCCTCGGCGTGATGCTCGGCGTCGCCTTCTATCTGCTCAACGGCCTGTCCGCCAACCTCGGGGTCATCCACTCCTGGCCGCCGCTGATGGCCGCGATCACCCCGAGCCTGCTGTTCCTCGTCTCGGCGGCGGCGATGCTCTACTGGGTGGAACGGCGATAGGCCAGCGGACGGGAAAAGGACGGGGAGACGGGCGGCGCGCCGGAATCAGCCGTAGTGGCGCAACAATTCCAGCCCGTAGCGGCGTCCGGCAAGCCAGTCTTGCACGCATTGCAAGACAAGCGAATTGCGATGGCGCGCGCGCGTGGCCTCGATCTCTTCATATGTCATCCACAGCGCGCGCAGGATGCCGTCATCGAGACGGCGTCCTTCCTCCGCCTCGCCGGCGCGGCCGCCGAAAGCGAAGCGCAGATAGGTGATGTCTTTCTGCGGGCGCGGCCATTGGTAAACGCCCACCAGATATTCGGGCACGAAAGGATGCGCGGTCTCTTCCATCGTCTCGCGCTCCACCGCCGCCGCCAGCGACTCGCCCGCTTCCAGATGCCCGGCGGGCTGGTTGAAACACACGCCGTCGCTCGTTTCTTCCTCGACCAGCAAAAAACGCCCGTCGCGCTCGATCACCGCGGCCACGGTGACATTCGGTTTCCAGCGAAGAATCATGGAGGAATACTATGAAAAGCGTTTACCCTGGCGCCGGCCCATCCCCCGGCGCCGCTTTTGTTTTCAGGCATGTCCAGCGAAACAGCTTCGCTGGCGCGGCCACGCCACCCCTCACCCCCCGAAATCATCCAGCATGATGTTCTCCCGTTCGACGCCCAGATCGACGAGCATCTTGATGACAGAAGCGTTCATCATCGGCGGGCCGCACATGTAGAACTCGCAGTCCTCGGGCGCGGGGTGGTTCTTCAGGTAGTTTTCAAAAAGCACGTTATGGATGAA
>JAIRLA010000133.1 GCA_031259795.1 Azoarcus sp. | reverse complement strand
GCTCAGATCTTCGATAGTTCGCTTTCGACTGGCCGGGCGGCGCCGTTCAGCAGGCCGAAGCGTTTCAGCAGGGCGCGCACCACGTTGCGCGAGACGCCCAGCAGGCTGGCGGTCTTGACCTGGTTGCCATTGCATCGGGCAAAAGCCTGGCGGACAAGGGTTTCTTCCACGTGTTCGTAAATGGCGGGATGGCCGGTATCGAGCAGGGAGCGGATGGCCGCGGGGAGGATGCCGGAGATTTCCTGTTCCGGGGGCGGCGCGCTTCTGTCATGGACGCCGGAGACGGACTTGTGCAGCCTCAGGTCGCCGCTCTGGATGAGACCGTTCCGGGAAACGATGAGCGCGTAGTGGATGACGTTTTCCAGTTCGCGGATGTTTCCCGGCCATTCATAATCCAGAAGCGCCTGCCGGGCTTGCGGCGATATGTCTACTTTGTCGAGCCGCAGCCTGATCCGGTACATTTCCATGAAATGCCGCGCCAGCGGCAGGATGTCGTCTGGCCGTTCCCGCAACAGCGGCAGGTGGACGACGGCGACGTTGAGGCGGTAGTAGAGATCGCGGCGGAAATTGCCGGCTGCGACGGCGCGGGCGAGGTCGATGTTGGTGGCGGTGACCAGCCGCACGTCGATGTCCAGGGGGCGGCGCGATCCCAGGCGAACGACCTGGCGTTCCTGGATGACCCGCAGTAGTTTGACCTGCATGGCGAGCGGCAGGTCGCCGATTTCATCGAGGAACAGGGTGCCGTGCTGGGCGGCCTCGAACCAGCCGGCGCGTGCGCCTTGTGCGCCGGTGAATGCGCCGGGTTCGTGGCCGAACAATTCCGCTTCGATCAGGTTTTCGCTGAACGCGCCGCAATTGACGGCGACGAAGGGGCCGCCGCGACCGCTTTTCTCGTGTATGTGGCGGGCGAGCAATTCCTTGCCGGTGCCGGTGTCGCCGACGATCAGGACCGTGGCGCCGCTGGGCGCGACCAGTTCGACCGTCTCCAGCACTTCCACCGATGCGGGATCGTGAAAGACTTGGGCCTTGGCGCGGATGGAAAGGACGTGCGCGCCGGTGTCGGGGAGCGTCAGAATCTTGTCCATGCGTATCGTCGATTCATTCCAAGGTTGAAATGGCCGGGGAAAGCAGCCGGAAATGTATTTATTGTTTGCCGCATCGGCGAGGCAACGCGCGTTTCAAGAACAGGAACGGCTGGGATTCCCGGATCGGAAAATCAGTATAGGCGTCGGGGGGTGATTCGCAAAACATTTTTTATTCTAAATAAATGGATCGCCACAAGATATCCATGTGGGCCGCGAGCGCATTTCGATATGATGTTTTGTGATGAACAATACGGGCCTGGGCGGCAAGAAATGTTCGCGGCGGGCAAAAGCGCGGAAAATATGGCGGGTCTCCCATGTGCGCGCTGATCGCCGATGTTCGATGTCATCCTTTTCGAGCCGGAAATTCCGCCCAATACCGGCAACATCATTCGCCTCGCCGCCAATAGCGGCGTGCGCCTTCATCTGGTCGAACCGTTCGGCTTCGATCTTTCCGACCGCCAGTTGCAGCGCGCCGGGCTGGATTACCATGATCTCGCGCATGTCACCATCCACCGCGACTGGGCCGCGTGCCGGGCGCATTTCCCTGGACGGCGCATGTTCGCCCTGAGTACGCGCGGCGCGGAACGCTACGACCACATTGCTTACAGCGCGGGCGATGTGCTGTTGTTCGGTTCCGAAACCCGGGGTCTGCCCATGGCGGTACTGGCGGAATTGCCTCCGGAGCGGCGGTTGCGCGTTCCGATGCGCCCGGGGAACCGCAGCATCAATTTGTCGAATACGGTGGCGCTGGTGGTGTATGAAGGATGGCGGCAGAATGGATTCGCGGGCGCGGAGTGACGCGCTTCTGCTTCTTTTTCATTCCTGCTTCGGGTCGCGCGCCAGGAGTCGCTCCACGGCGTCGCGGGCGGCGAGACCATGGTGGAGGAGGGCGTCGACAGCGGTGCAGATGGGCATGTCGATGCCGAGGCGGGAACCCAGGCGGGCGACTTCGCGCGCGGTGGAAACGCCCTCGGCGACGTGACCAAGTTCGGCGAGGATGCCGGACAGGCTTTTGCCGCCGGCCAGCGCCAGTCCGACCTGGCGGTTGCGGGAGAGGTCGCCGGTACAGGTGAGGATGAGGTCGCCCATGCCGGCCAGGCCCATCAAGGTGTCGTGACGGCCGCCAAGGGCCGCGGCGAGACGGGCGATTTCGGCCAGTCCGCGGGTGATGAGCGCGGCGCGGGCGTTGAGGCCGAAGCCCATGCCATCGGCCACGCCGGCGGCGATGGCGATGACATTCTTGACCGCGCCGCCGATTTCGCAGCCGACCAGATCTGTATTGGCGTAGACCCTGAGCCGGGGCTGGTGCAGTATCCGCGTCCAATGATGGGTGAAGGCGGCGTCTTTCGATGCCAGCGCGATCGCCGCCGGCAAGCCGCGTCCAACTTCCGCGGCGAATGTGGGGCCGGTGAGCAGGCCGTAGACAGCATCCGTGCCTGTCTCTTCGTCGACGATTTCATGCGGCAGGCGGCCGCTGCCGGTTTCCAGCCCTTTGCACGCCCAGATGAACGGTACGGGCGCGCGCTGGCGCAGGGCGCGCACGGTGTCGCGCAGCCCGGCCAGCGGCGTGGCGATCAGGTGCAGGTCGGCACCGGCGGCGGCCTGATCGAAATCGGCGCTGAATTCCAGTTCCGGACGCAAGGCGATGCCGGGCAGGAAGAGGCGGTTTTCGCGCGTGCGGCGTATTTCGTCGATGTTGTCGGCTTCGCGTCCCCACAGGCATACGCTGTGGAAGGCGGAAAATGCCTGCGCCAGCGCCGTGCCCCAGGCGCCCGCGCCAAAAACGGCGATGCGCATGCCTTTCAGAACCCCCACGCCGCGGAGGCGCGCAGGTAGCCGTCGCTGCCGTCGGCATGCCGCACCTTGATCCAGCCCCCGGGTTCGATGGAGACGAATTCGAGCACGACTTCGCGCCTCACCGCGAACGCGGGGGGGGCGGCATCGCTTGCGGCGCGCTGCACCATGGCCTGTTCGGCGGTGACGAACACGGTGCGCTGCTTGCTGAGCGCGCCGCCCTCGATCCATGAGATCGCGCCGGATGGGTCGCGCACTTTCACCCATTGGGCGTCCGGACTCGTCAGCACGATTTCGACCGGCGTACCGCTGCGAACGATGGCGAGCTTTTGTCCTTGCGGGGAGGGCGCGTCGTAAAGGATGGCGGGCCGGGCCACCGACGCATAGTCGATGGCCAGAGCCGCGCCGCTGGCCAGGAACGGCAGGACAGCGGCGGCAAGATACACGAGGCGGCGGCTCATGGCGGCTCCCTGGTTTATTGCATCAGCGGCGAACCCTGGCCATTCCCGGCCTGGGCCTGCTGGCGCGATTGGTAGTAGATCGCTTCGAAGTTGACCGGAGCGAGCAGCACCGGCTGGAAGCCGGCGCGGGTGACGGCGTCGGAGATCGTTTCGCGCGCGTAGGGGAAAAGGATATTGGGGCAACCGATTCCCAGCACCAGTTCGAGTTCGTTTTCAGGCACGTTCTGGATGCGGAACACGCCGGCCTGGGTGAGTTCGATCAGGAACAGGTTGCGGTTTTCGCTCAGGGTGGCGGCCACGGTGAGGGTGAGCTTGACTTCGTAGATGCTCGTGTCGATCGGGGTGGCTTCGCTGCGCAACTGGACGTTGACTTGCGGCGTGTCGCGGGAGAGGAAAACCTGTGGCGCGTTGGGAACTTCGAGCGAAAGATCCTTGGCATAGATTTTCTCGATGGCGAAAGAGGGCTGATTGCCAGCGGCCTGGGCGCCGGGAGCTTGAGTGTTGTCGGTCATTTGATATTTACCTGGTTGACTTGAAAAAAGACAGGTTGATGGATGTGGGCTGACTCAAAGAGAATGCCCGCGCAGCAAGGCGGCGAGATTTCCTTCGCGGTCGAGAGCCTGGAGATCCTCGCAACCGCCGACATAGTAATCGCCGATGAAAATCTGGGGAACCGTGCGACGGCCCGTGATGCGCATCATCTCGTCGCGGCGGACGGGATCGAGATCGACGCGGATTTTCTCGATCCCGCACACGCCGCGCGCGCGCAGAAGCTGCTCGGCGCGCAGGCAGAACGGGCAAATGGCGGTCGTGTACATTATGACGTTCGGTGGCGCGCTCGCGAGGTCGTCATCCTGGGCGCGCGCGCTCATTTCCTTTTGCGGGTGAGCGGTTGGCCGGCCTTTTCCCATTCGAGCAGGCCGCCGCGCAGGTTGAACAGTTTCTCGAACCCGCTTTTTTTCAGGGCGGCGATGGCCGTGGCCGCGCGCGAACCGTTGCCGCAGTAAACGAGGATCGGACGGGCGCGGAATTTTCCGAGTTCCGCGCCGCGGCGTTCGAGATCGGCGAGCGGCAGGTGGCGGGCGTTGGGAAGATGGCCTTGCTCGAACTCGCCCTGGTCGCGCACGTCGACAATCACGGCGTCCTCGCGGTTGATGAGCAGGATGGCTTCGAGCGGTGTGAGGAGACTCTTGTCGCCATGCTGGCGGATGGTCTCGACGAGCAGCCATGCGCCCGAAACCACGGCCAGCGCGGCCCAGATCATGTTTTGTTGCAAAAACTCCACGTAGCGGATGCTCCAGTTGGCGGACAGGGGGAAGGAGACAAAAAAAGAGACCGGGATGGACAAGTGGGGCAGGGTACCCGATTTTTCAATACCGCTGCGGTTTCAGTGCGTTGCCGCAGAATACCTCGCGCATCAGGCCGATCAATTGCAGGATGCGCGGGTCGCTCACCCGGTAGTAGACGCGATTGGCATCCTTGCGGATGGACAGTACGCTCTTTTTGCGCAGGATGGCGAGGTGCTGCGAGACGTTGCTCTGCGAAGTGCCGACCGCCCCAACGATGTCCTGCACGCAGATTTCCTCGCCGCCGAGCACGCAGAGGATGCGCAACCGCAAGGGATGCGCGATCGCCTTGAGCGCGCGCGCCGCAATTTCGGTGTGCTTGCTTTCGTCGAGAAGGGAAGCGCTGTCCATGGTGTTCACATGTTCACAAATTGAAGCAAGCTGAAAAAACAAGCGGGAAATTATAGAATACCCAATCGAATCTGTGGATATCAGGTTGCGCCGCGGTCGCGCTTTCATGCACAGGGGGGTACATCCCGCATGAAGGCATGTCGTTTCGCCCCCGTTTTTTTGGACTTTGCCCACATGTACAAAATCGTGCTGCTTCGCCACGGCGAATCTGTCTGGAATAAAGAAAACCGTTTCACCGGCTGGACGGACGTAGACCTTTCCGGACAGGGCGTCGCCGAGGCGCGCGCCGCCGGGCAGCTGCTCCGGCGCGAGGGCCACAGTTTCGATCTGGCCTGCACTTCGGTGCTCAAACGCGCCAACAAGACACTCAATATCGTGCTTGAAGAACTCGACCTGCTCTGGCTGCCGGTCGAACATTCCTGGCGGCTGAACGAGCGCCACTACGGCGCCCTGCAAGGGTTGGACAAGGCCGAGACCGCGGCCAGGTATGGCGATGCGCAGGTGCTGGTCTGGCGGCGCTCCTACGATACGCCCCCCGCGCCGCTGGCCGAGGACGATCCCCGGCTGGACTTCGATGATCCCCGTTACGCCTCGCTGCCCAGGGCGGCGTTCCCGCGCACCGAGTGCCTGCGCGACACCGTGGCGCGGGTCGCGCCGTACTGGGAAATCGTGATCGCGCCGCAGATCCTGGCCGGACGGCGGATACTGGTCGTGGCGCACGGCAACAGCCTGCGCGCCCTCATCAAGTATCTCGACCGCGTCAGCGACGCGGACATCGTCGGGCTGAACATTCCGACCGCGCAACCGCTGGTCTACGAGCTGGACGCGAACCTGCGCCCGCTCAAAAGCTACTACCTTGCCGACGAAGACGCCATCCGCGCCGCGCAGGCCGCCGTGGCGGGGCAGGGCAAAGCCCGCGCCTGACCGGTTCGCGCCGTGACTGCCTCCTCCATCTGGCGCATACTGCTGCCGATCCTGCTGGCGGGCGCCGCCGGGCTGTTCCTGTCCGCCCCCGCGCAGGCCCAGACCGGGGCCGAAATCCACGAAAAACGCTCCGATCTCGTCGATCTCAAGCGCCGCATCAATAATTTGCAGCGCGAACTGGGCGCGACCGAAACCCGGCATGCGCAGGCGGCCCACGCCGTCGCCGAAGCCGAACGCGCGGTTTCCCGCGCCGCGCGCCTCCTGCGCCAACTCATGGCCGAACAGGCCGAAGTCGAACAGCGCCTCGCCACGCTCGAAACCGAATTGCGCGAAATCGAACGACGCATCGCTTCCCGGCAGGACGAACTCGCCGGCTGGCTGCGCCGCCACTACATGTACGGCGCGGCCAGCGACATCGCCGCCCTGCTGTCGGCGCGCGATCCCAACCAGCTCGCGCGCGACGCGCATTACTTCGAGCTTCTCGGCCGCGTCCGCCTGCAACTGATCGAAGGACTCAGGACCGACCTGCGGCTCAAGAACGAACGCATGCGGGAAATCGGCGCGCGCCGGGAAGAACTGGCCCGCCTCGAAGAAAAACAACGGCGGCAACAGGAAAAGTTGCAGGAGATTCACGCCCGCCGCCGCGAAACCGCGGAAAAGATCGCCGGCGAACTGAAATCCCGGCGTGAAGAACTTGGCACGCTCAAGACCGGCGAAGAGCGGCTGGCCCGCCTCATCGACACCCTGGTCCAGCGTAACCGCGAAGCCGAAGCGCGCGCCGCGGCCGAACGGCGCGCGCGGCAAAATACCGTGGCGGATCGCCCGGCGCATCTGGACGGAAAAGAAACAGGCGATCCCGTGGTCGGCAAAATCCTCCACAGCGCCGGGCCGACGCCGGCGGGCGCGCGCTTTGCGCAATTGCGCGGCAAGTTGCTTTTCCCCGTGCCCGGCGAACTCATTGGCCGCTTCGGCGCGCCGCGGGCCGGGCAGGGGACGAATTGGCGCGGCGTTTTCATCCGCGCCGCCGACGGCGCCGAAGTGCGCGCGATCAGCAATGGCGAAGTCGTATTTTCCGACTGGCTGCGCGGTTACGGCAACCTGCTCATCATCGACCATGGCGACGGCTACCTTTCCATCTATGGCAACAACGACGCACTTTATAAGGAAGTCGGTGACGCCGTGCGCGGCGGCGAGGCCATCGCCAGCGTCGGAACGAGCGGAATAGAGCTGGAATCCGGCTTATACTTCGAAATCCGCCATCGGGGGGAAGCCATTGACCCGATGCAGTGGGTGAAACTTAAATAGAGATTCAAATCCATGAAGCGCGAATCCCCTCCGGGAGTACACATGCCCAATAGTAAATTGAAACAGTTCAGCCTGGTCATGACGGGCCTTGTCGCCGGCGTCATGCTCAGCCTGAATTTTTCCGCCGTCGCCGACAAACCCGACGTGCAACCTTTGCCCGTCGAAGAACTGCGCGCCTTTGCCGATGTGTTCAACACCATCAAGCGCGACTACGTCGAGTCGATCGACGACAAGAAACTGGTGACGCAAGCCATCAGCGGCATGCTCGGCGGACTCGATCCGCATTCCTCCTACCTCGACGCCGAAGCCCTGAAAGAACTCCAGGTCGGCACCCAGGGCGAATTCGGCGGCCTCGGCATCGAAGTCGGCATGGAAGATGGCTTCGTCAAGGTCGTCTCGCCGATCGAAGACACCCCCGCCTTCCGCGCCGGCATCCTGGCCGGAGACCTGATCGTCAAGATCGATGAAACCCCGATCAAGGGCATGAGCCTGGACGACGCGGTCAAGCGCATGCGCGGCAAGCCCGCCACCAAGATCACCCTGACGCTGGCGAGAAAAGGCGAGCAGAACCCGATCACCGTAACCCTGACGCGCGAAATCATCAAAGTGCGCAGCGTCAAATCCAGACTGATCGAACCCGGCTACGGCTACATCCGCGTGACCCAATTCCAGGAAAACACCGCCCAGTCGGTCGTCGAACACCTCGCCCGGCTCGGCAAGGAAAGCGAACTCAAGGGGCTGGTATTCGATCTGCGCAACGATCCGGGCGGCCTGCTCAATGGCGCGGTGGGCGTGGCCGCGGCGTTCCTGCCGGAAGGCGCGATGGTGGTCTCGACCAAGGGGCGCACCGAAGGCGCCAAGCGCGAATACCACGCCATCGCCAAGGATTACCTGCGCAACGGCGGCGACTTCCTGCGCGGCCTGCCGGCGTGGGCGCGCAAGGTGCCGATGGTCGTACTGGTCAATGCCGGCTCGGCCTCGGCCTCCGAAATCGTCGCGGGCGCGTTGCAGGATCACAAGCGCGCGGTCGTCATGGGCACTCGCACCTTTGGCAAAGGCTCGGTGCAGACCATCCTGCCGCTTCACGACTCCGCCTCCGCGATCAAGCTCACCACGGCGCGCTACTACACCCCGAGCGGGCGCTCGATCCAGGCCAAGGGCATCGAGCCCGACATCGTCGTCGAAGAATCGGCGAAGGGCAACTCGGTCAAGCGGGTACGCGAGGCCGACCTCGAAGGCCATCTGGGCAACGACCGCGACCCCGAAGCCGAAAACAAAAAAGGCGAAAACAAATCATCCGCCGAAAACGCCGCCCCAGACCGGCCCAAACCCTTCGAGTTCGCCAGCGCGGATGACTACCAGTTCGGGCAGGCGCTCAATCTGCTCAAGGGACTGCAAGTCGTGCAGGGCAAGAACTGACGGCGGGAGGCAGGGATCGGGAGTCAGGAATCGACTTGCCGTTGCGCTTCCGCATGCACGGGATTCCCGGGAAGCGCCCCGGCATGCCCGGTTCCAGATCGGAGCCGGGCATGTCGCCCGAAGCCGATTGTGAGGCCATGATCTTCCTGACCATCAATTCCGCACCTGGCCCCTGAAATCAAAAAGCGCGTCGGGCATATACTCATGCCATTTGTTCGCCTTGAGATCATAGGCGGAAAACGCGGAAACGAACTCCCAATATCCCCAAGCAAACCCAAACGCTTCCGCCTGTTGCCGAACGGCCTTGGTCCATGCCGCCCGCTGCCTGTTGTCCACATTCGCATTGACTCCAAATTCCCCCAGGAAAACAGGCAGGCCGTGTGCCGCCGCAAAATCGCGCACAGCCTGGAAATCCCTTTGAAGCTGCAACTTTTCCGCTTTTCCATATTCCCATGTTACCCCCTTTTTATTTTGCAAACCGGCAAACGCCAACCCTTGATGGGTAAATTCATAAGGGGAATAATAATGAAAGGACAGGATAAGCCGATGGGT
>JAIRLA010000123.1 GCA_031259795.1 Azoarcus sp. | reverse complement strand
AGTATGGGGAAAACGCTTGTACCCCATCAGGCAGCGCTTTCATCCCTGCTGACAATGAACTTATGCAATAAACATTGACCGTCGCTAGCTATTTCGGGTTGTGTAGATACCTATGCTTGCGGGGGAGGGTGGCCGAAGGCCGGGAGAGGGCTTCCAACCATCCGGCGCGCAGCGCCGCTGACTAAAGAGGGGGCGGGGGAAGGAAGGGGGCGTTTGTCCGTACCCCACCGCAAAGAAATCAGCGTCGGCTACGCTCCACATGGAAGGAAACCCTCTCCCGCCCCTGACGGGGCACCCTCTCGCCCGCCAAGCGGGGGAGGGGAGTCCATCGGAAGAATTCGCTATTGCGAAAGCCGCCCCCCCTCGTCGATGCGCTCCCAATGACGAGGAAGGAAAGGCGCTTTCGCAATGGCGGGGCTTTCCGAAGACCTCCTCCTTCCGCCCGAAAGACTCCCCTCGCCCCCAGAAGGGGGCGAGGGTCGGGGAGAGATACGGAGCGAATCGACGCTGATTTTCCCTGATGTCAGCCCAGTTTGCTGATCAACGCCTGGGCAGCCGCTTTCTGCGCGGCGTTGCCTTCGGCGGCGACTTCTCTCAGCAACTCCAGTGCGCCTTCACTGTCGCCCATGTCCTCATAGGCGCGCGCCAGTTCGAGCTTGGTGTCGACCTCACCCGCCATGTCGGCTTCGACGACAGGCGTCGCCGCGCCATTCCTGGTGGAGGCCGGACCGAGATCGAGGTTGAAATCGAGCGCGTGCGGATTGAAGTTGGTCTTTTCGAGATCCAGTTCCACATCGCCGCCGCCCTGAACAGGCGGCAACACGACGGTCGCGGTCATGTCGGCGCCACCGCCGGCATTTTGCTGCTCCAACTCGGGCAGATCGAATTCGAGCGGCGCCACCAGATCACCCGCCACGCCGCCCGTCGCTGCCACACTGGACTGGCGCTGCGCTCCCGGTTGCCGGGAAGCCGTTCCAACAGGCACTGCTCCGGGCTGCCGGGAAGCCGTTCCAACGGGCGCCGCTCCGGGCTGCCGGGAAGCCGTTCCAACGGGCGCCGCTCCGGGCTGCCGGGAAGCTGTTCCGGCAGGGGCCGCTCCGGGTTGCCGGGAAGCCGTTCCGGCGGGCGCCGCTCCGGGTTGCCGGGGAGCTGTTCCGGCGACCGCCGCCGGAGCCGCCCTGGCCGCCGCCGGCGTTTGTCCGGCAACGCCAAGATCGAAATTGACTTCGCCGGGAGCCGCCGCGGTTTGGGCTGTCGCCGACTTTTGTCCGGCCGTGCCGAGATCGAAGTCGATCTCGCTGTCAGGCGGCGGTGCAACTTCGCCGCGTCCCCCCGCCAGAAGCTCGTCTGCCTTGCCCTTCGTCACCACAGTATCTTTCAACTGCCCCGGGTAGGCATTGGAGGCCGAGGAACTGAAATCAAGAGACGCCAACTGCGGGCCGCCCGCGTTTTCCGCGCTCGAATCCCGCAGCGCGGACTTTCCAACCGCGGGCGTCCTGACCGGCACGGCTTCATCATCGTCGTCGGCCACCGTCCTGGCGGCATAAAGCGGGTTGGAGGGATCGAGCTTGCGCCCCATCTGCGCCGCCTTTTCCCAGTCCCTGCCCTGGCCTTGCGTGCGCGCGAAAAGCTCGCTGGCGGTGGACTCGAACTGCGCCAGATCATGGCGCTGCACGTAGATTTCCAGCAGCTTGACGTAGATCGCTCCACGCTGGGGATCGGCCTTGAGCGCATCGTTGAGGATTTCCTCGGCCTGCGTGTCGCGGCCATAAGCCATGTAGACGTCGGCCTCGGCCACGGGGTCTACGCCCTCGTTGGTGTCGATCGACAGCCCGGTCTGGCTGAAATCGGTGTGAATGACGCTGCTCGAGCCAGTATCCACGCTCTGGCCGCCGTTTTCCCCGAAAATCGAGGTGTTCTCGCCCGGGAATATACTTTCGTCATCCTGGGAGAGCGTCTCCAGCGCGGAATCGGCCCGCTTGCGCTGCCAGGAACGGAAACCGAGGAAACCGCCCAGCAGGACGATGACCAGCGCGCCAACCCCCAGGGTCTGCGGAGTGAGCCACGCCAGCGGATCATCGTATCGCGGCGGGGGCGGCGGTGGGGGGGGCGGCGGCGGAGCCACTGTCTTCGGAATGGGGTCAGGTATCGGCGCGGGTTCGGGCGTCGGCGCGGGTTCCGGAGTCGGCACGGGTTCCGGAGTCGGCTCAGGCTCTTGCTTCGGAGGGGATTCCGATTCCGGCGCGGGGATTTCCTCGCCCGCTTTCTGCGCCAGCGCCAACCTTGCGAGTTCTTGGTCTTTCAGGGCGAGGAGTTTTTCCTGGTTCTCCACAATCCCTTTAAGATCCTTGACCTGCGCTTCCAGTTCATCCACTCGGTTCTTGCTCGCCACAAGATCTTCTTCTTGCTGCTGCAAACGCGCCAAGGCCGCAGTGCTATCAGTAGAAGTAGACCCAGTTGTGGGGGAACCGGGAAGACCAGCGCCAGTGGAAATGATTACTCGCCCATTATCGGGCAGGTCAACCTCCCTCTCTCCGACCCGGCGGGTTTCTCTCCCCGTCTCATCCTGCATGGGCGTACCACTACCAGCCGCATCGGCCACCCGCGTGCGCCATTCATTGAACTCGCGCGTCTGCATGAGGATATTGTTCTTGGCTTCGACCTTGTCGATGCCTTCGACCTCGTCGCGAGTCGGTATCCTGAGTTCCGCGCGCTCCCTGATCCGGTTGACATTGCCGCCAATGAACGCCGTCGGATTACTGCGGCGCAATGCTTCGAGCATCTGGTAGCGGTCTATGCCCTCAGGGCGGTAGGTGCGCGCGATTGCGCCCGCCGTATCGCCGCGCTTGACGGCGTATCTCTCTTCCGAGGCGGGCATGGGAGGGAACGAAATGTCGGGAGGGGGCTGCGGCGACCGCGTTTCTTCGCCAGCCGCGGCGGTTTGCGACACGGATTCCGGCGGCGGCTCGTAAGCGCCGAACGGGGGCGGCGGCTGTTGCCCGGACGACGGCGCAAACGACGTATCTACCGGCTGTTGCGCGGGTGGTTGCGCGGACTGTTGCTCGGGCGGTTGCGTGGACTGCGCGAGAGGGGAGTGGATCCTCTCGGGCGGGTCGAGCAGGAAATTGTAGGTGCGCATCATGCGCCCGTCATCCCAAGCCATTTCGACGATCAGGCTGGCGCTCGGTTCATCGACCGGCAAGTGGCTGGTGAGCCTCAGCACCGACCGCCCTCCCCGGTTCTCCACCGCCACCCGCACGGCGGGCACGAAACTGGCGTAGGCAACGTTCGCCTGCAAAAAGGCTTCCGGTTGCGCGATGCGCGCGGTCAGCGACTGCAACTCCTGCGCCGTCGCATTGATCGGGATTTCAGCCCTCAGCGCCTCCCCCAAGCCACTCAATACATTGATCTGACCAAGTCCGGCGGCTTGCGCGCCGGACGGGAAAGAAGCGATCGCAAGCGCGATCAGAGATGCCTTAATTGTCGGTCTCATAGTTATCCTCAAGCCACGCTCCCCTTTACCTGCCGAGCAAAGGACGATACATCATGGACTTGGCGCCGTAATCTACCATCAATTTGAAGCAGTTGCATCAACTGCTCAAGCCCAAAGAGGAATAGCGGAAGAATCGTCAACGGAAAATGCCTGTAACAAAACGTTTTTCCATCACGCGTCAACCGTATTTCATTTCCATCCCGCCCATCGGTCATGTCATTCCCCGAGCAGGATTCGCAACATGCGCCGCAACGGTTCTGCGGCCCCCCACAACAACTGGTCGCCCACAGTGAAAGCGCCCAGATAATGTGATCCCATCGCCAGCTTGTGCAAACGGCCAACCGGCACGGCGAGCGTTCCGGTCACCGCCGCCGGAGTCAGTTCGCGCTCGGAAACCTCGCGCTCGTTGGGCACGACCTTCACCCACTCGTTGGCCGAAGCGATGATACCGGCCAGCTCATCGAGCGGCGCGTCTTTTTTCAGTTTGATGGTCAGCCCCTGCGAATGGCAGCGCATGGCGCCGATGCGCACGCAAAGACCATCGACCGGGACGCTGCCCGCTTCACGGAATGGCGGTTTGCCGAGGATTTTATTGCACTCCGCCCCGCCTTTCCATTCTTCTTTCGATTGTCCATGGGCAGCCGGCGCGTCGATCCACGGAATGAGGCTGCCCGCCAGCGGCACGGAGCGGAAATTCCCGGTCGGGAGCGCCGGCGAGCGCAGGGTTTCGGCGACCTTGCGGTCGATGTCGAGGATCGCCGAGGCCGGATCGGCGAGCAGATCGGCCACCGAGGCATGCAGCGCGCCCATCTGTGCGAGCAGTTCGCGCATGTTCTGCGCCCCCGCGCCGGAAGCGGCCTGGTAAGTCATCGCCGACACCCACTCGACGAGATCGTGGCGGAACAATCCGCCCAGCCCCATGAGCATCAGCGACACTGTACAGTTGCCGCCGATCCAGTTCCTGCCGCCCCTGGCCAGCGCGTCCTTGATGACGTCCAGGTTCACCGGATCGAGGACGATCATCGCGTCATCGGCCATGCGCAGGGCGGAGGCGGCGTCGATCCAGTGCCCGTTCCAGCCCGCGCCGCGCAGTCCGGGAAATACTTCTTTCGTGTAGTCGCTTCCCTGGCAGGTGACGATGATGTCGCACGCCCTGAGCGCGTCGATGTCGCCCGCGTCCTGCAAGGGCCGCCCGGCCGCCCGGCCGCCGAAGAGCGGCGCCTGTCCGCCGGAGTTGGAAGTCGAAAAATACACCGGGTCGATATGAGCGAAATCCCCCTCTTCCGCCATGCGCCGCATGAGCACGGAACCGACCATGCCCCGCCAGCCGACCAAACCCACTCGTTTCATGGTTTCTCCTCGATCAGGGAATTTTGTACTTTACCACTCGCGCGCCGAAGCAAAGCATTTATTTCCCGTCTATCCGCGAAATTTTTATTCGAGCGCCTCCAGCACCGCGTCGCCCATTTGCGCCGTACCTGCTTTTATCATACCAGGCTCGAAAATATCGCCGGTGCGAAACCCTTTCGCCAATACTTTCCCAACCGCGCCCTCCACTTTGCGCGCGGCTTCCTCCAGATCGAAGGTATAACGCAGCATCATGGCGGCGGACAAAATGGTCGCCAGTGGATTGGCCACGCCCTGTCCGGCGATATCCGGAGCGGAACCATGCGACGGCTCATATAGCCCCTTGCCGTTTTCGTCCAGCGAGGCGGAAGGCAGCATACCGATGGAACCGGTAAGCATGGAAGCCTCATCGGACAGGATATCGCCGAACATATTTCCGGTCACTATTACATCGAATTGACGGGGAGCGCGCACGAGTTGCATGGCGGCATTATCCACCAGCATATGGGAAAGCGCCACGTCAGGGTATTCGGGCGCAATTTCGTTCATCACGTCGCGCCAGAGCTGCGTGGTTTCCAGCACATTCATTTTATCGACCGAGCACAGCTTTCCATTGCGCCGCCGCGCCGCTTCAAAAGCGACACGGCCAATACGGCGGATTTCCATCTCCGTGTAATGCATGGTGTTGAAAGCAAAACGCTCGCCATTGCGATTCTCGATACCGCGCGGCTGCCCGAAATAAATATCGCCGGTCAATTCGCGCACGATCAGGATATCCAGCCCGGCAACGACTTCCGCCTTCAGGGTGGAGGCGTTCACCAATTCGGGATAAAGCGCGACGGGGCGCAGGTTGGCGAAAAGCCCCAAGTGTTTGCGAATACCGAGCAAGCCGCGCTCTGGCCGCTGCTCGCGCGGCAACGCGTCCCATTTTGGGCCGCCGACAGCGCCGAGCAACACCGCGTCGGCTTCTTCCGCGAGTTTGCGCGTCGTTTCCGGATAGGGATCGCCGCACGCGTCGACCGCCGCGCCGCCAAGCAAGGCTGTTTCCATCTCGAGGCCAACCCCCAGGGCTTCCAGCACGCGCACGGCCTGCGCCGTAATCTCGGGGCCAATGCCGTCACCGGGAAGAACGCAGATTTTTTTCGTCATGGTGTCGTTTCCTTTCGGGCGTCGAAACGCTCTGTTTTCCCTTTCCGGGCAAATACGATGCATGCGGGCATTTCGCCGTCCCGCCATGTTGAACAGCATTCGATCGTCGAGCCGAAAGCAACCGCGCTTCCGGGCATCGTGGCATTTTTTACCCGCATATGCAAATCAGCCCGCGAAAAACCATGGAAATACATTCTTTCGTCTTTCCTCGAAAGCATGAATCTCGTCGGCATGGCGCAGCGTCAAACCGATGTCGTCCCATCCGTTCAACAGGCATTCCTTGCGGAAGGCATCGACCTGGAATGGAATCGCATAGCCATCGGGCCGCGTGATTTTTTGTTCCGCCAAATCCACGATGAGCGAAAACCCCGGCGTATATTCGGTGAGGCCAAAAAGCGCGTTGATCTCCTCCCTGGGCAGCGCCACGGGCAGCAAGCCGTTCTTGAAACAATTGTTGAAGAAGATGTCGGCGAACGATTCAGCCAGGATCGTCTTGAAACCGTAATCCGCCAGCGCCCATGGCGCATGCTCGCGGCTGGAGCCGCAGCCGAAATTGGCGCGGGCGAGCAGGATCGAGGCGTTGCGGTAACGTTCCTGATTCAATACGAAGTTGGGATTCAGCGGGCGGCGGCTGTTGTCCATCCCCGGCTCGCCATCATCCAGATAACGCCATTCATCGAACGCATTGGGTCCGAATCCCGAACGCTTGATGGATTTCAGGAATTGCTTGGGGATGATCGCGTCCGTGTCGACATTGTTGCGATCCAGCGGCGCGACCAATCCTGTGAAAATCCCGAATTTTTCCATATGCTTTTCCTCCTGCCACGAATCTGTCCGAAAACGCGCCCGGTAACGACATAAAGATATTCCGCGCGCCGGCGAGAGCGAGAGCGGATATCCGTCGATCCGTCATTCAGCGCGTCGCCTTCTGGATGGCCTTGCCACCCGCTTCGATGTCCTTGCCGACGCCGCGCACAGTATTGCAGGCGAGCAGCCCCGCGGCGAACAGCAACACGATGCTCAACAACAATAGCGCCCCTCGTTTCATTGCGGCCTTCCGTTTCCTCCGTCGATCAGAGAATATCCCGCACGTCGACAAAGTGCCCGGCGATCGCCGCCGCCGCCGCCATCGCCGGGCTGACGAGATGCGTGCGCCCGCCCGGCCCCTGGCGGCCCTCGAAATTGCGGTTCGAAGTCGAAGCGCAGCGCTCGCCCGGCGAGAGCCGGTCGGCGTTCATGGCGAGACACATGGAACAGCCCGGCTCGCGCCACTCGAAACCGGCGGCGACGAAAATCTTGTCCAGACCTTCCGCCTCCGCCTGGCGCTTGACCGGCCCCGATCCCGGCACCGCCAGCGCGAGCCTGACATCGTCGGCTTTCCTGCGCCCTTTCAGCACTGCCGCCGCCTGGCGCAAATCCTCGATGCGGGAGTTGGTACAGGAACCGATGAACACCTTGTCGATCCCGATCGACTGGATCGGCATGTTCGCGCGCAAGCCCATGTAAGCGAGCGCGCGCTCCATGCCTTCCCGCTTTACCGCATCCGTTTCCTTCACCGGGTCGGGCACCGCGGCGGTGACGGGGGCGACCATTTCCGGCGAAGTTCCCCACGTCACTTGCGGCAGGATGTCCGCCGCGTCCAAATCCACACTGCGATCGAACGCCGCGCCGGCATCGGAATGCAGGGTGCGCCAATATGCCGCCGCCGCGTCCCACGTTTCTCCCCTGGGCGCGAAAGGGCGATTCCTGAGATAAGCAATGGTCACTTCATCCGCCGCCACCAATCCCAGGCGCGCGCCCGCCTCGATCGCCATGTTGCACAGCGTCATCCGTCCTTCCATCGTCAGCGCGCGGATCGTCGACCCCGCGAACTCGATGGCATGGCCCGTGCCCCCCGCCGTGCCGATCCTGGCGATGATGGCCAGCGCCACATCCTTGGCGGTCACCCCCTTGCCCAACGCGCCTTCGACCCGGATCAGCATGGTTTTCGATTTTTTCTGCACGAGGCACTGCGTCGCCAGCACATGCTCGACTTCGGAAGTGCCGATACCGTGCGCCAGCGCCGCGAACGCGCCGTGCGTGGACGTGTGCGAGTCGCCGCACACCACCGTCATGCCCGGCAACACCGCGCCGTTTTCCGGGCCGATCACATGCACGATCCCCTGCCCCGCGTCCCGGAAGGGAAAATACGCCAGCGCCCCCAGCCCGCGAAGATTGGCGTCCAGCGTTTCCACCTGCTGGCGGGAAATCGGGTCCCTGATGCCCTCGCCCCAATGATCGGTCGGCGTGTTGTGATCCGCGGTCGCCACGATGGAAGACGCGCGCCAAGGCTTCCTGCCCGCGAGCTTCAGCCCCTCGAAGGCCTGCGGACTCGTGACCTCATGCACCAGATGGCGGTCGATGTAGATCAGCGCCGTGCCATCCGGCTCCTCGCGGACGACGTGACTCGCCCACAGCTTTTCATATAGCGTCCTGGCTTCCATCCAGCGGATTCCCAAAAGGGAGCATTCTACACAGTTGCCGCCGGAAGAATTACAGCGTTCCGCATCGAACAGGGCAACCAGGCATCGGGGATCGGATTCAGAACCTATTCCAATAGACCCGCCGCCCGCCCCAGGCCGGACAGCGGACGTCGAATGGGGAAGAAGGAACGGAACGCCCGCCCCTCTCCGCCACCGGGGATCTAGCGCGCCATCGCCGCTCTTTCCTCCTCGCAAATCCGTTCTGCGCTCTTCTTCGGCCAGGTGATCTCGCCGCCGGGATTCCTGCTCACCTCCACGCCGCAGACCTTGTCGACGACGAGAACCACCTCTCCCCGCGCGTTCAGCAGTTCCCTCGCGTCCGCGCCAGCCCGCCATCTCAGGGGCGCGGAATCGGCGGCGGAAGCATTCCACCCCAGCGGAACG
>JAIRLA010000263.1 GCA_031259795.1 Azoarcus sp. | reverse complement strand
TTCGGGCACCCTCCCCCGCAAGCGGGGGAGGGGAGTCCATCGGAAAACCTCGTCATTGCGAAAACCTCCTCCCCCTTCGTCATTGCGAGGAGCGCAGCGACGTGGCAATCCAGTTCGTTTTGTCCGGCGCGCAGCGCCGCTGATTAAAAAGGGGGGCGAAGGAACGGGACGCTGTTTTCTTTGCGGTGAGGCGTAGACAAGCGTCCCGTTTCTTCCTCCCCCTTTTTCAGGCCGTCGTCGCCAGTGCGTTCTTCAGGGTGTTGCCGCCGATGATGCGCATCAGTTTGTTGGCGTACATGGGGTCGGTGGCGTATCCGGCGTTCTGGAGTCCTTGTGCGAAGCTGGCGGCGTCGATTTTTCCGAGGACGTCGGCGTAGCGCGGGTTGGCGGTGAGCAGTCTGGCGTAGTCGGCAAATGCTTCGGCATAGGATGAATAGGCGCGGAAGGCGGCTTTTTCACGCTGCCAGCGTCCGCCGACGTGTTCGCTGACCGCGGTCTCCGAGGTCGTGCGCCCGCGCCAGTTGCCGCTGGCCTTGATGTTGAAGAGGTTGTAGCTCGGGGTGCCGTCGGCGTTTTTGGGCTGGTGCTTGCCCCAGCCGGTCTCCAGCGCCGCCTGCGCCACCATGAAGTGCGCCGGAATGCCGGTGGCAAGGCTGGCGGCGCGCGCGTAGGGCCATACGCTGGCGACGAATTCGCGCACGTGGCGCGGCGGTTTTTCGCTGCCGCTGCGCGCGGCTTCGATGGTGGCGGCAAGCTTTGCCGATGATGCGGCGGATTCCGCCGCCGCGGTATTCGCGTTGCTGGCCGTGGCCGCGCTCCGGCGCGCGCGGGAAGAAAGTACGGCGTCGCGCCGGGACGGGAGATCGGCGCTTGCGGCGCTGCCGCTCTGGCCCTGCGCGCCCCTCTTGCCGGGGATGATGCTCGCCGCCGCGCCGCCGCTTTCGTCGTTGCCCGCCCGGCCGCCGCCCAGTTGGCGGAAAAGCGCTTCGGCCAGCCCGGCGCCTTTCGTCTGCGCCAGGTTGCTCGCCAGTTGCTGGTCGTGGAGTTCCTGGGCGAGCCGGGTCTGGTCGCTGTCGAGGGGGCCGTCGGCGGGCGAGGCGTCGCGCATGGCTTTCAGCATCATTTGCAGGAACAGCCCTTCGATCTGTTTGGAGGCGGCCCGCAGGGCCTCGTCGGAGCGTCCGTCGCTTTTCGCCAGGCGTTGCAGGTCGGCGAGGGAGCGAGGGTCGAGGGTATTGAGATGGGCGCTGCCGGTTGCCATGGCGCGTCTCCTTTCAGATGATTTCGAGATCGGCGCGCAAGGCTCCCGAGGCTTTCATTGCTTGCAGGATGCTGACGAGGTCGAGCGGTTTGGCGCCGAGCGCGTTGAGCGCCCTGACGACATCGGCAAGTTTCGCGCCGCCGCGGATTTCCATCAGCGCGCCGCCTTCCTGGTCGATGTTGACCAGCCCGGAACGGCTCGCCACGGTCCTGCCGAACGAGCCGGGCGCCGGTTGGCTGACGGTGGTCTGCGCGTTGACCGTCACGGTGAGGTTGCCGTGGGCGACGGCGCAGTTTTGCAGGGTCACGCTCTGGTTCATCACCACCGAGCCGGTGCGCGAATTCACGATCACGCGCGCGGCGGGGGGGGCGGCGGCGACTTCGATGTTTTCGATTTGCCCGAGAAAGGCGACCCGCGCGGAAGGGTCGGGCGGCGCGGCGACCTGGATGCTGCGCCCGTCGAGCGCCCGCGCCGCGCCCGGGACGCTCTGGTTGATGGCGTCGACCACGCGGCGCGCGGTGCCGAAGTCGGTTTCGTTCAGTTCGACGGTGATGGTCGGGCCTTCGCCCAGCATCGCCGGGACGCCGCGTTCGACCGTGGCGCCGCCGGGGATGCGTCCGGCGAGCAGGTGGTTGATCGTCGTTTGCGCCGCGCCGCCGGCGGCCTGCGCGCCCGCGCCGCCGACGACCATGTTGCCTTGGGCGATGGCATAGACTTGGCCGTCGATGCCTTTCAGGGGCGTCATGACGAGCGTGCCGCCCCTGAGGCTTTTGGCATTGCCGATCGAGGAGACGGTCACGTCGATGCGCTGGCCGGGGCGCGCGTAGGCGGGGAGATTGGCGGTGACCATGACGGCGGCGACGTTCTTGAGTTGCAGGTTGGTGCCCGGCGGCAGGGTGACGCCGAGGTTGCCGAGCATGTTGACGATGCTCTGCACGGTGAAGGGCGTCTGCGTGGTCTGGTCGCCCGAGCCGTCGAGGCCGACCACCAGCCCGTAGCCGGCGAGCTGGTTGTCGCGCACGCCGGCGATGGAGGCGATGTCCTTGATGCGTTCGGCTTGCGCCGGCAGGGCGAAGAGCGCGGCGAGGAGGGCGACGAGGATGAAAACGATGGCGCGCATGGCATTGTCCTCAGAACGGGTTGATGGCGGCGAAGAAGCGGTGCAGCCATCCCATGGCGTTCGATTCGTCGATGAAGCCGCTGCCGCGGTATTCGATGCGGGCGTCCGCCACTTGTGTCGATTGCACGCTGTTGGAGGTGGTGACGGTGTCGGCGTTGACCACGCCGGAGAAACGGATGAATTCGTTGCCCTGGTTGATGGTCAGCATCTTTTCGCCCGACACCAGCAGGTTGCCGTTGGCGAGCACGTCGATCACGGTGACGGTGATGGTGCCGCTGAAGACGTTGTTGGCCGCCGCCTCGCCCTTGCCGGAGAAATCGGACTCCGTTTTCGCTTCCGCCGATAGTCCGGCGACGCTGGAGAGCGGCAGTTTGTTGGCGGCGGTGACGCCGCCGGTGAGGCTGGAGGCGCGCCCGGCGCTGGCGTTGGCGCTTTTTTGCGCGCTGGTGCGCTCGACGAGGTTGATGGTGATGATGTCGCCGATACGGCGGGCGCGGCGGTCTTCGTACAGCGAGCGGCCCGCGCCCGGACGGTAAATGGCGCCGTTGGCGGCGAGCGCCGCCGGCAGTTCGGCGGGACGCGCCGACATCGGCTGATGCACCGCGGTCGGCGGGGTCGAGTACACCGAGGCGCAGCCCGCGCCCGACATGGCGAAGGCCGCGGCGAGGATCGCGGCGAGGCGTTGGATTGTGTCCATGGCGGGGCGCTCAGAGTTGCGTCAGGCGACTGAGCATCTGGTCGGAAGTGGTGATGGCGCGCGAATTCAGTTCGTAGGCGCGCTGGGTGACGATCATGCTCACCAGTTCTTCGGCGACATTGACGTTCGAGCTTTCCACGTAGCTCTGGTTGATGACGCCCGCGCCGTTCGCGCCCGGCTGGCTTGGCGTCGCCACGCCGGAAGAAGCGGTTTCCAGGAAGAGGTTTTCGGCGACGGCCTGCAAACCGCCCGGATTGATGAAGGTCGCCAACTGGATGGCGCCGATCTGCACGGGGGTGACGCCGTTGGCCTGCACCACGCTGACGGTGCCATCCTTGCCCACGGTGATCGAGACCGCGTCGGCGGGGATGTTGATGTTGTCGACGAGCGGGTAGCCGCTGGCGGTCACCATGTTGCCCTGGTTGTCGCGCTGGAAAGCGCCGTCGCGGGTGTAGGCGGTGGTGCCGTCGGGCAGGGCGATCTGGAAGAAGCCGTCTCCCTGGATCATCAGGTCGAGGTCGCCGCCGGTCTGTTGCGGGCTGCCTTGGGTGAAGATGCGTTCGGTCGCCACGGGCCGCACGCCGGTGCCGATTTGCAGGCCGCTGGAGATTTGCGTCTGTTGCGTCGATTGCGCGCCGGGCTGGCGGATGGTCTGGTAGAGCAAGTCTTCGAATACGGCGCGCTGGCGCTTGAAGCCGTTGGTCGAGACGTTGGCGAGGTTGTTGGCGATGACGTCGAGCGAGGTTTGCTGGGCGTCCAGCCCGGTACGGGCCGTCCAGAGCGAGCGGATCATGATGGGGTTCCTCCTGTCCTTGTTATCTGTTTATTCATTTGATTGATCTGTCCGGTCATCCGGCCTCAGCGCGGCGTGAGCACCTGCGCGGCGGCGCGGTCGTTCTGCTCGGCATTGGTGATCATGCGCATCTGCATCTCGAACTGGCGCGCGAGCGAGATCATCTGCACCATTTGTTCCGCGACATTGACATTGCTGCTTTCGAGATAGCCGCCCGCCACCGTCACCGTCTCGTCCGCCGGCGCCGGCTGGCCGTCTTGCAGGCGAAAGAAACCGTCGTCGCCGCGCGCCAGTTCGGCTTCGGGCGGATTGACCAGCTTCAGGCGGCCCACTTCGTTGACGATGCCGTCCTGCGCCTGGATCGCGGAGATCGTGCCGTCGTTGCCGATGACGATCTCGCTGTCGGGCGGAATCGTGATCGGGCCGCCGTCGCCCAGCACCGGCAGACCGGCGCGGGTTTGCAGCACGCCGTTCTCGGAGATTTCCAGCGCGCCATCGCGGGTGTAAGCCTCGCCGCCGGGCGTCTGCACCGCCAGCCAGCCCTTGCCGCGCAGCGCCACGTCGAATTCGCCGCCGGTGAATTTCAGCGGCCCCGGCGTGAAGTCGGATGCGACGCTGGCATCGACCACGAAGGCGCGCGTGTGCAGCGCCTGCGTCTGCACTTCCACCGCGCGCATCTTGTGCACCTCGGTGCGAAAGCCGGCGGAGTCGACATTGGCGATGTTGTGGGCCACCGCCGCCTGTTGACCGAGGGTGCTCTTGGCCCCGGTCATCGCGGTATAGATCACGCGATCCATGATGTTTGCTCCCGCTCCCGGCGGCGGGCCGCGCCGCGCCCGCCGCCGCTATTTCAACGATTCAGCGCAGGTTCACCAGCGTTTGCAGCAGTTGATCCTGGGTGCGGATCGACTGGGCGTTGGCCTGGTAATTGCGCTGCTGGATGATCATCTTCACCAGTTCTTCGGTGAGATCGACGTTCGATTCCTCGACCTGTCCGGCGGAGATCACTCCGTTCAAGCCCGTGCCCGGACGGCCAATGATGGCCGAGCCGGATTCCGGCGATTCCGCCCACAGATTGTCGCCCAGCGAAAGCAGCCCCTGGTCGCTGCGGAAGGTCGCCAGCGCGATCTGACCGAGATTCTTGGTCTGGCCGTTGGTGTAGCGCCCCTGGATGATCCCGTCCGTGCTGATGACGAGTCCGGCGATCTGGCCGGAGGTGTAACCGTCCTGCGACTTTTCGTTGATCGAGAAGGGCGAGCCGAACTGGGTGACTTTGTCGAGATCAATGCTGATGTTCAGGTTGTCCGCGCCGTTGGACAGCGCCGTCACGTTGTAGGTGAGCGCGCCGGGCGGCGGATCGAGCTTCCCGTAGCCATCGAAGGAGAGCGTGGGCGAAGCGCCGAGCACCTGCGCCGTCGACGCGGCGCCATCGAGCATCGCATGGACATCCCACTGGCTCGGATTGACGCTCGTCCGCACGAAAAATATCGATAGCGAATGTTGCCCGCCGAGGCTGTCGTACACGGTCTCCGACGTCGTGTAGTTGTAGCTGTCCACATCCGTCGGGTCGAAGGTCGCCACGGAGGGCAGTTCATCGTCGGCGGAAAGGTTGGCCGCCTTGATGTCGAAGCGCGTCGTCGCCTTCGGGGCGATCTCGTTGCGCGGCACGAAAAGCGGCTCGATCGTGCCGCCGGAAGACGAAATGTAGCCGCTGTCGTCGGCCCTGTACCCGAGCACCCGCTCCCCCGTCGGCGTGATGACGTAGCCTTCCTTGTCGATGTCGAGCTGCCCGTTGCGGGTATAGGCGGTCGTGCCATTGTGGCGCTGGATGACGAAAAAGCCGTTGCCATTGATCGCCACGTCGAGCGGATTGTTGGTGGTGTTCAGCGGCCCCTCGGTAAAGCTCTGATACACCGCGGCCACTCTGGAGCCGATGCCGACCTGGATCGACGAAGTCGCGCCGGTGAGCGCCGAGGCATAGACATCGGCAAAAATCGCGTTGCCCGCCTTGAAGCCGACCGTGCTGGCGTTGGCGACGTTGTTGGAAATGACATCGAGCGCCTTGGAAGAAGAATTCAGCCCGCTCAAACCTTGTTGGAATGCCATGATCGTTCTCCCTGTCTCACAGAATCTGCTTGATGTCGTCGATCGTGAAAATGCCCAGCGAGCCTACCTGCAAATCGGTGCCGCCCGCGTTGCGCAGCACGCTCGTCACCTGGCCGAACTCCAGCGTGCGGGCCGTCACCGCGCCGCCGTCCTGGCTGGCCTCGATCGTCACGGTGTACATGCCCTGCGCGGCCTGCGCGCCGTCGGCGGCGAGACCATCCCATATGTAGTTGTGGCTGCCGGCTTCCATGTCGGCGAATTCGATCGTCGTCACTGCAACGCCGTTGGCATCGCGCACGGTGAGCGTCACCTTGTCGGCGGCGGCATCCAGCTCGAAGCCGCCGATCGCGCCCGCCTCGGTCAGCCCCAGCCCCTTGCCCTCGACCAGCACGCCGCGCCCGACCAGCGCGGCGCTGTCGGCGAACTCTTGCGAACTGACCAGTGAATTCACCAGCGTGTTGAGCCGCTCGATTCCGTCGACCGTGCTCATCTGCGCCAGTTGCGAAGTCAGCTCGGCGTTCTCCAGTGGATTCATCGGGTCCTGATTGCGCAACTGCGTGGTCAGCAAGGTCAGGAAGCGGCTCTGCTCGCTCTCCGTGCTCTGGCTGACGGGTTCGTCACGGCTCAATCCGGCATAAACATCCGCGGCCTTCTGCGTCACCGCGACACTATCGTAAGTACTCATCTCTCTGTCCTCCCGCTGGGGGTCATCCTGCGCGACGATCTCTATTGACCGATCTGCAAGGTACGCTGTAGCAAGGTCCGTGCCGTGTTCATTACCTCGGCGTTGTTCTGGTATGAGCGCGAAGCCGAGATCATGTTCACCATTTCCTCGACCACATTGACATTGGGCATCTCGACATAGCCGTCGGCATTGGCGGCGGGGTTGTCCGGCTCATAGACAAGGCGCATCGGCGCGGCGCTCTCGACCACCTGCGTCACCTGCACCCCCATCGAAGCCGGCCCGGCGCCCGGCAATTGCCGGGCGGCAAAAACAACCTGCTTGGCGCGGTAAGGCTGGCCGTCCTCGGAAGTCACGCTGTCGGCGTTGGCCAGATTGGAAGCCGTGGCATTGAGCCGCATCGACTGCGCGGTCAGCGCCGAACCGGCGATACTGAAAACGTTGAATATATTGCCGCTCATGATCGTGTCTCCCTGTCCGCCGTGTTCACGTCCTCGCCGGCTCGACGCCGGGCGCGGCTCATTGCTGCCCGGTAATGGCCATCTGCATCGAGCGCAGCAGGCCGTTGATGAAAGTAATGCTTGCCTCGTAATGCACCGTGTTTTCGGCAAAGGCCGCGCGCTCCACATCGAGACTGACCGTATTGCCATCGACGCTCGATTGCTGCTCCGTGCGGTAACGCACGAACGCTTCCGGCGACAGGGAAGTTTTTCCTTCCAGATGTGAAGAATGCGTCGTCGCCAGCGCCAGGGGGCCGCCCCAGCGCCGCCCGACCGCCGCGTCCAGCGCCTCGCGAAACTGGACATCGCGCGCCTTGTAGTTCGGCGTATCGGCATTGGCGATATTCGATGCCAGCAACTCCTGCCGGTAAGCCTGGAGATTGAGCGCGCTCTGGTGGACGAGCAGGTCGCGTTCGAGCAAAGTCTTCATTGCGTCACCTTCCAATCGTTGTACCGCACCGCATCCCCAGCAGCATTCGTACCAGAATCGCGCGGGGGCTCATTTATCACCCTGACGCGAATGCTATTCCCTTCCCGCATACCGCCTTGCGCGGATAAAGGAAGGAAAGTGACGCCAATTCGCGGCAAGAGCCCATGCGGCAATGACAGAGGCAGGGATTTCCGGCGCGTCTTGCCGGTCTTGCCGTCCGTGAAAACCGCAACGATCGCGCGCGCGCCGCCATTGTCCCCTTGCCCGCGCCCCCTCCGTCATGCTGCAATCCTGTCAAAAGTTAAGTTATGACTCACTCTATTTCCTGTTGCTCGCGCCCCCTCCGTCGTACCGCACTCCCGCCCATGCCGAACCACGCCACGATGCCCCTCCTCCTTCTCGCCGCCCTCGCCGTGGGCCTCGTTTCGGCGAGCGTCTTCGCCGGACAGCCCGCCGCTCCCGTCGAAGCCGCCGCCCG
>JAIRLA010000197.1 GCA_031259795.1 Azoarcus sp. | reverse complement strand
ATGGAAACGAGAGCTTTGTTCTGGGGACTGGAATCCTTCGGAGTCACGGTCTTCTATCTGATCGGCTTCGCCGCCATGGGCGCTTTTGCCTGGGGTTTCTGGCGCGCCATCCGCAAGTTCCGGCGCGGGCGCGCTTCGCCGGGAGCGCCCGGCCTTTCCGGTATCCGGCGCATGGCGGGCGATCTGCTGACCCACCGCACCCTGCGCCGCCGCGATCCGCTGGCCGGGGGCGCGCACGCGGCGATCTTCTTCGGTTTTGCAACGCTCTTCGCCGGCACCGCGATCATCACCCTGGAATACGACATCCTGGAGCCGCTCTTTGGCGTCACCTACTGGAAAGGCATGTTCTTCAAGGTGTTCAGCCTGACGGTCGACCTTGCCGGACTGTCCGTGCTGGCGGGCGTCTTGTTGTTCATGCTGCGGCGCGGCACCTATCCGCCCGAAAAGCTCGACTACCGGCGCGGCTACATGGGCGAAGCAGAACCGCGTCCCGCCGCCCGGCGCTGGCAGGTGGAGGACTGGGCGTTTCTCGTCGCCATCCTGGTCATCATCGTCACCGGCTTCGTGCAGGAAGGCCTGCGCCACGCCATGGAGCGTCCCGCCTGGGGCGACTGGGAGCCGGTCGGCGCCTTTTTCGGCATGCTGTTCGCCAATTCCAGCGAGGAAACCCTGCGCGGCTTGCGGGCGGTCAACTGGTGGTTCCACGGACTGGCGGCGCTCGCCTTCATCGTCGCGCTACCCTGGTACAAGGCGAAGCACATCTTCGCCGCCATGGGCGCGCTGGCGGCGCGCGACCCGCTGGCGCTCTCCCGCCTGCCCAGTCCCGCGCCGGAGGCCGGGACGATCGGCGTGGGCAGGATGTCCGACTTTTCCTGGAAGGACATGCTCGATTTCGACGCCTGCACCAAGTGCGGGCGCTGCCATGAAGCCTGCCCGGCGCGGATGGCGGGCTATCCCCTGAGTCCGCGCGATTTCATTCTCGATCTGCGCCTGGCGAACGACGCGGCGCAAGGGCGCGACCTGCCGGGGCAAAGCCTGATCGTCGACGTCATCGACCCGGAAACCCTGTGGTCGTGCCGGACGTGCGGCGCCTGCCTGGAGATTTGCCCGGTCGGCATCGAGCATCCGGTGAAGATCGTCGAGATGCGTCGGCAACTGGTGGAAACCGATACGCTCGACCCGCTCCTCAAAAGCACGCTCGGCGCGATCGCCGCTTCCGGCAACAGTTTTGGCGAACCGGCGAGAAAGCGCGGCGCGTGGACGAAAGAACTCGAATTCACGGTGAAGGACATCCGTGGGGAAGCCGCCGACTATCTATGGTTCGTCGGCGACCAGGCTTCGTTCGACCCCAGGAACCAGCAAGTGAGCCGCACCGTGGCGCGCATCCTCAAGGCGGCGAAGGTGGATTTCGGCCTGCTCTTCGAGGCCGAGAAGACCGCCGGCAACGACGTGCGGCGCATCGGTGAGGAAGGGCTGTTCGAGTCGCTGGCCGAACACAACCTGGAACAGATGGCGCGGGCGAAAGCGTTCCGGCGCATCGTCACCACCGATCCGCATACCTTCAATACGCTCGACAACGAATATCCAGGATTTGGCAAGACCGCGCCGGTGATCCATCACACCGAACTGCTCCGCGATCTGCTGGAGAGCGGCGCGCTCAAGGTGAAGAAGCCGCTGAATCTCAAGGTCACCTTCCACGATCCCTGTCACCTGGGGCGCTTGAACAAGCGTTACGACGCGCCCCGCCGCGTGCTGGAGCTGATCGGCTGCCAATTGCTCGAAATGCCCAGGAACCGCGACAACGCCTTTTGTTGCGGCGCGGGCGGCGGCCGTCTCTGGATACCGGACAAACCGGGAACCAGGAAGCCTGCCGAATTGCGCATCCGCGAAGCGGCGGAACTGTTCCCGTTCGATGTTTTCGTTACCTGTTGTCCCAAGGATCTCATCATGTTTGAAGATGCCCGCAAAACCGCTGGTTTTGAAAAGGATTTCGTCGTCGAGGACATCGCCGAGCTGGTCGCCCAGGCGATCGAGCTCGATGCCATTCCCCTGCGCGATCTGCCCAACCTGACGGAAAGAATCGTCGCCGCCATCGCCGAGCGCGTCGCGGCGGCGGTCGGCGAACGGCTGGAGACGGCGCTCGCCGGCCTGCCCGCGCTGGCCGCCGCCCCGACGCCGACGGCACCTGTGGTGACTGCCGCCACGCCAGCCGCCGCCCCTGCCGTGACCTGGCAAGCAAATCCGGTAACGCCCGCCCGGCTGCCCGCGTTCGAGACACCGCCCAAGAACGGCGTGCGCATTCTGACGCCGATCAAACAAGTTGGCATGCTGGGCGACGAATTCTCTTTCACGGAGGACGGCAAGGGTATCGCACCGGAATATTTCGAGTATCTGCTCAACGAGTGGGACGACACCGCGCTCGAACAGGCGCTGCAAACCCTCGAACGCCTGGGCGGCAAAGGCGAGGTCGTGGCCGTGACCGTCGGCCCGGAGCGCGCCGAGGACACCTTGCGCAAGGCATTGGCCAAGGGCGCGCATCGCGGCATCCGCGTCTGGGACGCTGGATTGGAGGACGCCGACCCCATTGCCGTCGCGCGGCTGCTTGCCGCAGTAGCCCTGCAAGAGAAGCCGGATCTGATCATCATGGGCGCGCAGTCCGGCGATCAGGCCAACGCCGCCACCGGAACGGCGCTCGCCGGCCTGCTCGATCTGCCCCGCGCCGCGTTGGCGGTGGCGACCGATTGGGATGGCGGCGAATCCATCAAAGCCAAACGGGAACTGGAAGGCGGTCTGCTGCACGAGGTGGAGTTGCCCGTCCCGGCGCTCGTCACCATGCAGACCGGGGCGAATACGCCGCGTTACGCCACCATGCGCATGATCAAGCTGGCCAGGGAAAAGCCCATCGTCGTCGTCGATGCTTCCGGCGAGGACGCCATCTGGCGGGCCGCGCGGATCGGTCGCCTCGCGGCGCCGCAAGCCGCGCGGGCGGTCATGCTGGAAGGCAGCCCCGATGAGGTCGCCGCCAAACTCATCCGCATCATTCGGGAAAAAATGGGAGAAACGATATGAGCGGAATCCTGATCGTCGCCGAACACACGCGCGGCGTCCTCGCGGATATCAGTCTGGAGTTGATTGGCGCGGCGCTCGCCGTAAAGGACAAGCTGGGCGGCCCGCTGCGGGTGCTCGTGTCGGGCGAGGGAGCGAACGCTTTCATCCCGGCGCTCGACCGGCCGGGAGTGGACGAAATTCTCGTCGCCGAGAGCGGCAATCCCCACTTCGACGCCGCGCTGGCCGAAGAGGCGACCGTGCGCGCAGCACTGGCGAGCGAACCCGCGTTGATCCTGATCGGACACTCCGCCAGCGGCGGCAGTTTTGCTTCCGCCGTGGCCGTGCGCCTGGGCAGCGGCTTCGCCGCCGACGTGTTCGGGCTGGAAGTAACGCCCTCGGGCTTGCAAGCGACACGCAGCACCCACGGCGGCAAGGTCAACGTCGAACTCGATTTTCCGGGCAAGGCCATGGTGGCGCTCACGATTCGCGGATCGACCTTCAAAGCGCCGGAAGGCGTCGGCACCGCAACCGTGACGCCGTTCGCGGTGCCGCTCGACGGTCTCAAGGGACGCTGTCGGCACCAGGGCTATGAGGAAGCGCCCTCCTCGGACGTCGATATCGGCAAGGCGGAATTCATTCTGTCCATCGGGCGCGGCATCCAG
Organism: Azoarcus sp.; assembly: GCA_031259795.1. Taxonomy (GTDB): domain Bacteria; phylum Pseudomonadota; class Gammaproteobacteria; order Burkholderiales; family Rhodocyclaceae; genus WRNU01. The sequence continues at coordinate 98 of JAIRLA010000197.1, read as the reverse complement.
GACGAAAAGAATGTGCCGCGCTTTGCCGCGCTCGCGGAAAAGCTCGGCGCGACGCTCGGCTGCTCGCGCCCCGTCGCGGATTCGGGCTGGCTGCCCAA
>JAIRLA010000110.1 GCA_031259795.1 Azoarcus sp. | reverse complement strand
GGAGCGAAGCGACGCTGATTTTCTCGGCGGTGGAGAGTGGACAAACGTCCCCCCCTTTCTGCCTCCCCTTTTTATCCAGCGTCGCTTCGCTCCGCATGGAACGAACTGGATTGCCGCGTCGCTGCGCTCCGGATGGAACGAAACCCTCTCCCGCCCTTCGGGCACCCTCTCGCCCGCCAAGCGGGGGAGGGAAGTCCATCGGACGAGGCTTGTCACTGCGAAAGCCGTCCCCCACTTCGTCACTGCGAAAGCCGCCTCCCCACCTCGTCATTGCGAGGCGCGCAGCGCCGTGGCAATCCAGCGCGTTCCACCCGGCGCGCAGCGCCGCTGGATAAAAAGAGGGGGAGGAAGAAACGGGACGCTTGTCTACGCCTCTCCGCCAAAAAAATAGCGTCGCTACGCTCCGCATGGAACGAACTGGATTGCCACGTCGATTCGCTCCTCGCAATGACGAGGCGGGGGCATCCTCGCAATGACAAGGTCTCCCGATGGATTCCCCTCGCCCCCCGCAGGGGGGAGAGGGTGGCCGAAGGCCGGGAGAGGGGGGCGCCAACCATCCGGCGCGCAGCGCCGCTGATTGCTTTGCGGTGGGGCGTGGAGCGAAGCGCCGGATTCCGGCGGCGAACGGTAAGGTTCCAGATGTTCCGCCAGCAGGCGGTAGCCATAGATGCCCAGTCCCTCGCCGTCGCCGCGCTCCGTTTTCAGCGTGCCGCCGATCCAGAAGGCATCCATCATGTTCATCGCCGGGGCGCCGATCTGGAAAACGACGTGTATGGTCTGGTTGGCGGGCGGCGGCGGGGTGTGGATGCAGGCGCCGAAATAGGGGACGAACAGGGCTTCGGTGACGCTTTCTCCCTGTTTTTCCAGCGGAATCACGTAGCCCGCGAGGCGGACGCGCTGGCCGTCCAGTTCGGGGACGATGGGCGCTCGATCCCAGGCGGCGCGCAGGGCTTGCAGCGCGGCCACGGCGCGCGGATCGTTGTCCTGCAAGGCGGAAAAATCCTGGAGGCTGAATCCTTGCGCGGGGTCCCAGTCTTGCGGAATCAAGTCGTCCCAGGTGATTTCCCGGTATGCGGGCGGCGTTGCGTCCCGGGGGGCGGAAGCTGGCGTCGGCGGTCTTCCGTCCCCGGTCTTCTGTCCTCTGTCCGGCGGGACGCGGAAGAACCAGGCCGCCGAGAACGCGAGGGCAAACAGGAGCGCGCAAAGGCCGAAGAGCAAGAGCGGATGGCGTTTCATTGCGGTCGGGTCAAAGCCGGGGAATCAGGCCGTCGGACAGGGATTGGCGATAGGCGCGGACGAGCGGCGACAGGGTGACGCAAAGCATCGCGCCCAGCATTTCCGCCATCAACTGCCATTGCGCCGCCGGGATGCCGGAGGAAAGCGGCCCCAGCCCCCAGCGCGCCGCCTGGGCGCGCAGGACGAAAGCGGCAAGACGCACGAGGCAGAAGGCGCTGGCGATGGACAGGAGCGCGAGCGCGCCGCTTTCCAGGAACAGGAGAATGGCGATGTGGCGGCGCTGTGCGCCCGCGGCGCGCAGGATGGCGATTTCGCGGCGGCGTTCGTTTTGTCCCGCGAGCGTCACGGCGGCCGCGCCGGCCAGGCAGACGCCCAGCGTGAGCCAGGAGATGCCGGTGAGGAGGGCGTCGACCGCGCCCAGCATTTGCCAGAGTTCGTCGAGCGCCACGCCCGGCGGCACGGCGGTCAGGGCCTCGCCGGGCTGGGCGTCGATTTCCCGTTGCAGGCGGAAAACGGCGGCGCGCTGTTTCAGCCCGATGAGGAAGGCCGTCAGTGTCTTGGGCTTCAGATCGAATTTCTGTACTTGGTCGACGGGAATGGTGACGCCGGGCATGGGACGGCCGCCTTGCCAGTCGAGGTGGATGGCTTCGATGGCGGCCAGGCTCACGAAAACCGTGCGGTCGACGGGAGCGCCCGTCGGCGCGAGGATGCCGGTCACGGTGAAGGGCTTGTCGGCGTGCTCCAGCCCCGGCAGGCGGCCATCGCCGTGGCTCAGGGTGATGCGCTCGCCATGCCGGTAACGCAGGGCGCGGGCGACTTCCGCGCCGATGACGGCATCGAACAGTCCGCGCAGGTTTTCCCCCTGGGCGAAGCGCAGCGGCTGCCTGTCGCCGTGGCGGTAATGGGTGAAAAAATCCGCGCTCGTGCCCAGCACGGGAAAACCGCGATGAGAGTCGCCCAGCGCGAGGGGCACGCTCCAGGCGACTTCCGGACGCCGGGCGATGTCTTCGTAGCTTTCCCACGCGATGTTCCGCCGCGCCGCACCCAAGTGGAAAATGGCGTAGAGCACGAGCGAGACGGGGTTTTCGCGCGGCCCGACGACGAGATCGACGCCGGAGACCGCGCCGGTGAATCCCGTCCGGGCGGCGTCGCGCACATGCGCCAGCGCCAGGAGCAGGACGCTGGAGAGCGTCAGGGCGAGGAACATGAGGGCGAGGGTCGAGCGCCGGTTCCAGGCGCTTTTCAGGGCGAGGAAACACAGTATTTTCATCGTGGGAACAGATTCCGGTATGAATCCTTGCTCCGGCGGAGCGGTTCGTTGCGGGCGGAGGCCATCATACCTGCCGCGGCGGCGTCAGCCGCCAGCGTCTTCCGGATTGTCGCCTTGCGGGTGTTCGATATCCAGGATGCGATGAAAGCGCTCCGCCAGGCGGCGGTCGTGGCTGGCAAAGACGAGGGCGCTGCGGGCCTGCCCGGCTTCATCGAGGAGCGTGTCGAGAAAAGCCAGTTGACGTTCGGCATCGAGCGCCGAGGTGGGTTCATCGGCGAGCAGGATTTCCGGGCGGCCAAGCAGCGCGCGCGCCGCCGCGACCCGCTGCTGTTCGCCGACCGAGAGGGTGGCGGCCTGTTGCTTCCAGCATTGCGGCGCGAGATCGAGCGCGGTGAACAAGCGCTCGACTTCGCGTTGCGGATGCTGGGCGCGGGCGCGGCGGCGCGGGGAAAAACGGCAGGGAAGCAGCGCGTTTTCAAATGCGGAGAGGTAAGGCGCCAGATTGAATTGCTGGAAAATAAAGCCCATGTGGTCGGCGCGAAAGCGATCCCGCCGCGCGCTGGAAAAGCGGGTGATGTCTTCTCCCAGCAGGCGGATCGCGCCGCGTTCCGGCGCAATGGCGCCGCCGATCAGATTCAGGAGCGTGCTTTTGCCGCTGCCGCTTTTGCCCGCCAGGAAAAGCCGTTCTCCGGCGGCCAGCGAGAAGCGGGCAAGATTCAGGCAGAACGGCGCCCCCGGCCTCCGGCGAAAGACAAGCCCCAGAATTTCGACGGCGGGCGCGCCGCTCAGGGCATCCAAGGCATCATCTCACCAGGAAAAGCGCGGATGGCGGGCGTCCAGCTCTCCGGCGCGCTGCCCCTTGGGGCCGGCGAAAGCGGCGCGCAGGCGGGAAAGGCGAGGAAAGGTCTTGAACAGCAGGATGTCGACGCCATGGAGGACTTCCGGCTTCTGGCAAGTCGCCTGGAACTGGGCGCGCAGATCATGGTGCGCCTCTTCCGCCTGATGCGCGCGCCCGGCATGTTCGTGATCCTCGTGTGGATCTTCGTGCGCGTGTTCTTCATGGGCATGTCCCGCGTGCTTTTCCGCGAGGACGGGCGACTCGATCCCGGTTGCGGCGAAAACGCATTGCGCCGCCGGGTCCAGGGTGAAAAGCTGTTCGGGATGGCGCAACTGTTCCGTGAGCGCCGCCGCTTTTTGTTTTTCTTCCGCCGTATCCGGCGCGCGCTCGAAACCGAGCGCGACTTCGAGCGGAGCTTCCAGCGTCATGACCAGGCGCTTGTCTTCCAGCGTGATTTCGAGATGCGCTTCGCCATGGACATGCGGCGGCGCGGCATGGGCTACGCCAATGGAGGCAAAAGCCATCCCGAAGAGGAATACGGTTTTTTGCATGGCGGACTCACGAGAACGGAGAACGGGAAGGGGCGGCCCGGCGGGGCGGAAATGGAGCTGGAGCGTGTCGCGGCTAATCCCTGCCCCCCGCAATGGCATCGACCCGCTTGCGCAGGTCTTTGCCGGGCTTGAAATGGGGCACGTATTTCTCGGGCACGAGCACTTTCTCACCGGATTTCGGATTGCGGCTCGCCCGCGGCGGACGGTAATTCAACACGAAACTGCCGAACCCGCGAATCTCGATGCGATCGCCTTCCGCGAGCGCGTCCGTCAGCGCATCGAGAATCACCTTGACCGCGAGATCGGTGTCTTTCGCCAGTTGGGGAAAGCGCACGGCCAACCTGGTTACCAGCTCCGATTTAGTCATGGACAGAGTGGCTATTTACTGTTTCTGTTCGTTCAGCTTGGCCTTGAGCAACGCGCCAAGATTGGTCGTGCCGGACAGCGCGGCGCTCTCGGAAGCCAGCTTGTTCATGACTTCGTTTTGCTCGACCTGGTCCTTGGCCCGAATCGACAGGCTGATCGAGCGGGTCTTGCGGTCGACGTTGATGATGACCGCCTCGATCTCGTCGCCTTCCTTGAGCAGCGCGGTCAGATCGTCGACCCGTTGCGCGGCGGCTTCGGAGGCGCGCAAATAGCCATCGACATCATCGCCCAGCGCGATCGCCGCGCCGCGCGCCTCGACCGACTTCACCGTGCCGCGCACCACGCTGTTCTTCTCGTGGGTGGCGATGAAATTGGTGAAGGGGTCGCCTTCCAGTTGCTTGACGCCCAGCGAGATGCGTTCGCGCTCGACATCGATGCCGAGCACCACGGCTTCCACCTCGTCGCCCTTCTTGAAGCGGCGCACGGCTTCGTCGCCCGGCTCGCTCCAGGACAGATCGGACAGGTGCACCAGCCCGTCGATGCCGCCTTCCAGGCCGATGAAGACGCCGAA
>JAIRLA010000015.1 GCA_031259795.1 Azoarcus sp. | reverse complement strand
ACGCTTGTCCACTCCCCACCGCAAAGAAATCAGCGGCGCTTCGCGCCGGATGGTTGGCGCCCCCCTCTCCCGGCCTTCGGCCACCCTCTCCCCCCTGCGGGGGGCGAGGGGAATCCATCGGGAGAACTCGTCATTGCGAGGAGCGAATCAACGCGGCAATCCAGTTCGTACCAAACGGCGCGAGAGCGCCGCTGTTCTTATCGCCAGCTATTGCGGAGTGTGTAGATGTAGATACCTATGCATGCGGGGGAAGGCGCGCTTGCGGCGCGCTGCATGGCCCGATCGCTTTCCGGACGCCGCAGGCCCTGTGCGCGAGCCATGATATTCCGGATGAAACGCCCCCGCCCTGTCCGCTCTTCTTGGCGCGTCCTGCTGTTTGTCCTGATGGGCCTTTCAGCTTTTCTGTTCATGCTGGATCGCCTGTTTCCGCCGCCCGCGCCGGGACGGGATTCGCCCAGGGCCCTGCTGGTGGCGGCGCGCGATGGCACGCCGCTGCGGGCTTTCCCCGACCGGGAGCACATCTGGCGTTATCCGGTCGCGCTCGATGAAGTCTCGCCTCGTTATCTGGAAGCCCTGATCCGTTACGAGGATCGAACCTTTTACCAGCATCCGGGCGTTAATCCGCTGGCGCTTTTCCGGGCGGCCTGGCAATGGATGAGGCACGGGAAAATCATCTCCGGCGGCTCGACCCTGACCATGCAGGTGGCGCGCATCCTGGAGCCCATGCCGCGCACCGTGGGCGGCAAGGTGAAACAAATCCTGCGCGCCATGCAATTGGAGTGGCGTCTTTCCAAGGCGGAAATCCTCACCCTCTATATCAACCACGCTCCGATGGGCGGCGTGCTGGAAGGCGTGGAAGCGGCCAGCCGCGCCTATCTGGGAAAGCCTTCCCGCCGTCTGAGCCATGCCGAAGCAGCGCTCCTGGCCGTGTTGCCGCAGGCGCCTTCCCTCTACCGTCCCGACCGCCATCCCGCGCGGGCGCGGCGGGCGCGCGACAAGATCATCGCCCGCATGACCGGGCAATGGGCGGCGGAAGACATCGCCGACGCCTTTTCCGAACCGCCTTTCTCCCAGACCGTGAAAGACCCCCTGCTGGCCCCCCTGCTGGCGGAACGCCTGAAAAAACAGGCCGCCGGGCGCGAGCGCATCGACTCGACCATCGATGCGCACATCCAGCAGACCGTGGAACTCCTGCTCTCCGACCGTATCCACGTCCTGCCGCCCCGGGTTTCCATGGCCGCGCTGGTGGTGGACAACGCTGGCCTGGAAGTGCGCGCCTATGCCGGTTCGGCGGATTTCGGCGACGAGCGGCGTTTTGCCCATGTCGACATGGTGCGGGCTTCGCGCTCGCCCGGCTCCACGCTCAAGCCTTTTCTATATGGCCTGGCGCTGGACGAGGGGCTGATCCATTCCGAATCGCTGCTCGCGGATGTGCCGCAATCCTTTTCCGGCTACCAGCCGGGCAATTTCCAGCAATCCTTCCATGGCCCGGTCAGCGTCTCCGAAGCCTTGGTCAAATCCCTGAACGTCCCCGCCGTGGAAGTGCTGGAGCGCCTGGGGCCGGCCCATTTCACCGCCCTGTTGCGCCGGGGCGGCATGAAGCTGGATTTCAGGCGCGGCGCGGAGCCCAATCTTTCCGTCATCCTTGGCGGCGCGGGCGTCAGCCTGGAACAACTGGTGAGCGCCTATACGGCGCTGGCGCGGCGGGGATTGGCGGGCAAACTCCGGTTCACGCCCGATGCGCCCATGGAAGAACGGCGGATGCTCTCCCCGGGCGCGGCCTTCATCGTCCGCGACATCCTGGAATCGGGCGGCCCCATGGGGCGCGCGCTGGAGAGCGGCGCCGGGCAGCAGCGGGGGATCGCCTGGAAAACGGGCACCAGCTTTGGCTTCCGGGATGCCTGGGCGATCGGCGTCTCCGACCGTCATACCGTCGGCGTCTGGGTCGGGCGGCCCGACGGCACCCCCAACCCGGGGTTTTTCGGCGCGAACGTGGCGGCCCCCCTGCTGGTGGATATTTTCGATGCATTGGGCGCCGCCGCCCTCGCCGATTCCCCCGTCCCCGCGCGCAAAAGGCCGCCGGAAGCGCGGCAGGAGCGTATCTGCTGGCCGCTGGGTCTCCGCCAATCCAGCACCGCTCCGGAACATTGCCATCAAGCCCGCCTGGCCTGGCTCCTGAACGGCGTCGCGCCACCCACTTTCCCCGACCGCCTGCGCGGCGGCGAGGCGCGTTACCGGCTGCAAATCGACCCCGTGAGCCAGCGCCGCGCCCTGCCCGGCTGCTTCAAGGGGACGCTCGAAACGCGGGAGATCGCGCGCTGGCCCGCCGTGCTGGAACCCTGGCTCACGCCGGACACGCGTCCCAAAGCCTTGCCGCCGCCGTGGCGGCCCGCCTGCGCGGGGCATGCCACGCCGGAGACCGGACTGAAAATCGTCGGCGCGAGTCACAACGAGATATTGCGCCGTTCCGCGGCGGGCAATGCGCCCTTCATTCGCCTGGAAGTGCGGGGAAAGACAGAGGGTGAAGTGATCTGGCTCGTCAACGGCCGCAACCAGGGCCGCCGCCCGGCGCGCGCCAGTTTTGCCTATCGCCTGGAACACCCCGGCCGCTACGACATCACCGCGATGGACGAGCAGGGCCATTACGACCGGGTGAGCCTGAGCGTGCGCTGATCGAATCCGGTCCCTGATGTCCCTTTCGCTTCATTCCATGGCATGCGCCTTGTTTCATCGATGCGCGCCGGGATGATCGCAAATCCGCATTGTGCGCGGGCTACGCTGTTTTCCGGCGGGAACAAAAGCGGAAGCGTGAATGAGATTATAATGCCCGGCCTGTTTTCTATTTTCCATTGTCTTGTTTCATGATCTGGTGACGCAAACGATATGTTCCTGAAAATCCTCATGATGGCGGTTTTCATCGCCGTCACTATCTATATAGGTTTCCGCGCCCGCAAGAGCGCGATGGACGTCGATGGTTTCGTGCTCGGCGGGCGCAAGGTGGGGCCATGGCTTTCCGCCTTCGCGTATGGCACTTCGTATTTTTCGGCGGTGGTCTTCATCGGCTATGCCGGTCAATTCGGCTGGAAATACGGAATGGCGGCGCTGTGGATCGGGCTGGGCAATGCCTTCGTCGGCAGCCTGCTCGCCTGGTATGTACTGGGGGCGCGCACGCGCGCAATGACACACCATTTGCACGCGCAGACCATGCCCGAATTCTTCGGCGCGCGCTTTTCGAGCCGCTGGTTGCGCATTGCCGCCGCGGCGATCATTTTCGTTTTCCTCATCCCCTATACCGCCGGTATTTACAATGGGCTTTCGCGTCTTTTCGACATGGCCTTCAATCTCCCATACGAATTGTGCGTCATCGCCATGGCGGTGCTGACCTGCGTTTACGTGGTGCTTGGCGGCTACATGGCGACCGCCATCAACGACACGGTGCAGGGACTCATCATGCTGTTCGGCATCGTCGCCGTCATCGTCGCGGTGTTGAGCGGGCATGGCGGCTTCATGCAAGCGGTCATCGCGCTCTCGCAAGTGCCCAACGACACGCCGGGCACGGCGGGGATGCAGGGCGCGTTCGTGTCGCTTTTCGGGCCCGATCCCTTCAATCTCGCGGGCGTGTTCGTCCTCACCTCGCTGGGCGTCTGGGGCCTGCCGCAGATGGTGCAGAAGTTCTACGCCATCCGGAGCAGCAACGCCATCAAGCGCGGCGCGATCATCTCGACGTTCTTTGCGCTGGCGGTCGCGGGCGGCAGTTACTTCCTGGGCGGATTCGGACGGCTGGCGGCGGACAACATCGCCTACACGCCCGCCGGCACGCCGGTATACGACTCGGTGATCCCCGCCATGCTGGCGAACATGCCCGACCTCCTGATCGGCCTCACGGTGGTGCTGGTGCTGAGCGCGTCCATGTCGACGCTGAGTTCGCTCGTACTGACTTCAAGCTCGACCATGACGCTCGATTTCATCAGGGGCAACTTCATCAAGGATATGGACGTGAAGGGGCAACTCGTGTCGATCCGCCTGCTCATCGTGGTCTTCGTGCTCATCTCCACCATCATCGCGCTCGTGCAATACCATTCGTCGGTCACATTCATCGCGCAGTTGATGTCCATCAGCTGGGGAGTGCTGGCGGGCGCTTTCCTCGCCCCTTTCCTTTACGGGCTGTACTGGAAGCGCGCCACCACGGCGAGCGTCTGGGCCTGTTTCGCCTTCGCGCTCGCGCTGGTTTGCAGCAACATGCTGCTGGGCTACATCGGCTCGCCCATCAACGCCGGCGCGCTGGCGATGCTGGCGGGGCTGGCGATCGTGCCGCTGGTCAGCTTCATCACCCCCCGCCCGGACGCGGCCCGGATCGACGCGCTCTTCAGGGAATCGTATGCCAACCTGCACGATAACCAGATAGACGCGGACTGAACCAGACTCGCAGGCAAAACGATACCCCCCTTGCGCCGTCTCGCCTTGAACCTTCTCCGCGCCGACACTTCCCGTCGAATTCAAAACCGCCGCGCGCGATCCAAATCATCTGGCTAAAAAAGGGGGGAGAAAGGAACGGGAACGCCTGTCCATTCTCCCCCGCAAGGAATTTTCAAAAGCGGCATTTGTCATGACAAGGCTTGACGGAGCCTCGTGTGGACTGGAGAGGTGTTGGCGTTGCGGTGAATTTCTTCCTTGATTTTTTCGTTGCACACTTTTCTTGAAAAAGTCCGTGGATGATATGATCCCCCGCTCAATCATTTTTTGTACCCTCGTCCCGAAGGAAATGACCATGTTTACGCACGCAGTATATAAATACCCGCACTTTCTTCGCGGCATCATCATCGCCGCGTTTTTCCTGTTCGGCTTCAGCGCCGCGAGCCACGCGCAGAATGCTTCCGCCGAAAAGGAAATACAGGCCGCCACAAAGGCCATGCAGGCTGTCGCCGTGGAGGGGCCGCGCAATGTTCCACTGGGCGGGCGGGCGAGCATCGAATTGCCGGAAAAATTCTTTTTCATTCCCAAGGCGGAAGCGAGCCGTTTCGTGCGCGCGCTCGGCAACACGGTCGGCCAGGATTTCATCGGGCTGATCTTTGGCGAGCAATTGGGAGGGTTCATCGCCGTCGAGTTTTCGCCGACGGGTTATATCAAGGATGACGACGCCAAAGGCTGGGATGTCGACGAATTGCTGCAAAACCTGAAAGACGGCACCGAGCATGGCAACAAGGCGCGCGCCAGCCGCGGATTGCCCGAAATCAGCGTTCTGGGCTGGATCGAAAAACCAGCTTACGACGCCGCCGCGCACCGGCTGATATGGTCGATTTCGTCGCGGCCCAAGGATGTGTCCGCCAGCGAGGAACAGGGCGTGAACTACAACACTTACCTGCTCGGGCGCGAGGGCTATCTGTCGCTCAATCTGGTGACGGACGCCAGCAGTGTCGAAAAGGGAAAACCCTTGGCGAAACAATTGCTTGCCGCCGTCAGCTTCAAACAAGGGCAGCGCTATGAAGATTTCAACGCCGCGACCGACCGTGTGGCGGAATACGGACTGGCCGCCCTGGTCGGCGGTCTCGCCGTCAAGAAACTCGGGCTGTTGGCGGCCATCGGCGTTTTTCTTGTCAAGGCGTGGAAAATCATTTTGCTTGGGCTGATTGCTTTCGCCGCCGTGTTCAAGCGTTTTTTCAGGCGCAAGGGAACCTGAGCGCCTGGATACTGCGGCGCGCGCGCCAGTGCAAATGGCGCGGGATTTGTCCGGCTTCGCTTTCCGGCATTTCGGCGTGTACGGCTTCGCCTTCGGCGAAGAGTAAAGCGGCGCGGCGCGATCGTCGCAGTATTCGAGCGGGAAGCGGTGTTCGAGGATTTCGACTCCGATGACGCCGCATTCGCGCCGCACGGTTTCGATTTCGCCCGGAGCATCGCCGGCACCGCCGCCGCCGCCCAGAAGCGGCCAGACGGCGCCGTGTATAACGTCATCATCGCCGGAGAGGGCGAAGCCGATGCGGTATTCTTCGATTCGCTCGCCCCAAAACCCCTCCCTGATTTCACGCGGCGACGAACACTTGACTTGCCCGCGACAAACACTTGACTTGCTTGCGGCGAACACTTGACTTCCCCACGGTGAACAATAGGCCCGCCTTGAACCGCCGCATGGATTGCCGCGTCGCTGCACTCCTCCCGCCTCGTCATTGCGAAAGCTCCCCCCTCGTCATTGCGAGGAGCGCAGCGACGTGGCAATCCAGTTCGTTCCATGCGGAGCGTAGCGACGCTGTTTTCTTGGCGGTGGGGGGCGGGCGTTTCGTTCCTTTTTCCCCTTTTTTATTCAGCGGCGCTGCGCGC
>JAIRLA010000295.1 GCA_031259795.1 Azoarcus sp. | reverse complement strand
GCGCACTGAAGAAGGATTTGCCGGACATTGATGAGGTGCTGGCGGGGTAGGCGGTGGCTTGCGCGGACAAGGCGGATGTACGCTACGCGGCGGCCGTGGCGCTGGCGCGCCGGGTCATCGAGGCGGGCGGCAAGGATATGGCGCGCGCCCAGGCGGAGAGCCAGCACAGTATCGTTTGGCTCGACCGGCTCGATATTCGCTTTGCCGCGCTCTTCATCAATTTCGTGCGGCGGAAGAATCCGATGTATTTGCTCGGCGAGGCGCATACCGCGTGGGTCGGCAAGCATCGCGCTCTGCTGGGCGCGGCATGAGGCAGACCAAGGCGGAAAAAGCCCTGAGCCACGCGCTGGTGCGCCTTTCCCGCAACGATGTCTTTTTTTCCTCGCTCGCGTTTTATCTCGATCCCCGGTTCCTGGACGCGCCCTGGTGTTCCACCGCCTGCACGGACGGCGCGCGCATCCAGATCAATCCGGCGTTTTTCGCCGCGCTGGGCGCGAAGGAACAGGTGGCGCTGCTCAAGCATGAAGTCATGCACGTGGCTTTCGAACATGTCTTCCGCCGGGGCGCGCGCCATCCCCTGCGCTGGAATATTGCTTGCGACTGCGTCATCAATCTGATGATTCTGGAAGAAGGCGGCGCCCTGCCTCCCGGCGGATTTTGCAACAAGGCATATAAGGGGCTGATCGAGGAAGAAGTTTATGAAAAGCTCCCGCCGGGCATCGAAGAGCGTTTAGGCGGCAAGTTTCTCGCCGATTTGCAGGAAGGCGACGACCTCGCGGAAAAGATTTTTTCTCCGGCGCAACGCGCGCGCAACCGCCAGCGGGCGCGCGCCCTCATCCTGCAAGCCGCCCAGGCCGCGCGCATGACGCAAGGGAGCCTGCCCCTGGGCGTCGAGCGGTATCTGGAAAAAATCCTGGAGCCGGAACAGGATTGGCGGGCGCTCCTGGCCGAATACCTGACCGCGCTGGAAAAAAGCGATTACGACTGGATGCGCCCCAACCGCAGGAATGGCGTGCTGGAGACTTTTTTGCCGGGGATGGCGACGGCGGGGGCGCTCGAACACATCGCCATCGTGGTCGATACCTCCGGCTCTATCGGGAAAAAGGAATTGGCCCGCTTCATCGGCGAAATCCTTGGGGTAGTGGAAGTCTGTTTTCCTCGCGCCGTGACGATCATTCCCTGTGACGCTAAAGTGTACCCGCCGCTTTCCTTCGATTGCGTGCCCGCGCGCGACACGGTGCTGCAAGGTCTTCAGAGCCGGGACGCCCTCAAGGGCGGCGGCGGCACCGACATGCCGGCAGCGCTCGACTGGATCGACCGGGGCATCGTCCGGCAGGAATTCTTCACGCCGCCCGCCGTCGCGCTCGTCATGACCGACGGCTACACGGATTTCGGTCCCGAACGCGATTACCCGGTCATCTGGTGCATCACGGCAAATAAGGCACAGGTTCCCGCCCCCGGCTGGGGACGAGTGGTGCGCATGGAAGTTGGGGATTCGTTTTGATGATGTGGAACAAGGAAGCGTGACATGGCAACAGACTGGAAAGAAGTTCAGATGCGGCTCGAGGAAGCCAGGAACAAAGGGACTTCGCCCGAACGTTTGCTGGAACTCGCGGCGGACAAGGATCATATGGTTCGCAATGCCGTGGCGGAAAATCCCAACACGCCGCCAGAAGCTCTGGCGCATCTGGCGAGCGATGAAGATTATGTTCGCCTTGCCGTGGCAAAGCATCCCGGCACGCCCCGCGACTTTCTGGCGGTTCTTGTCGAGGACGGGGACCCCGAGGTGCGGCGGGCGGCCCTGCGCCATTTCAAGCAGACACGAACATGAAGGCCGGGGCTTCGTTGCGGTGATGTGGAACAAGGGAGTGTGACATGGAAGAAAACCAGTTCATGAAAGAAGACGGTATGGAAGAACTCGACGCCCCGGCGGAGCCGGAAACCGGGGCGCGGCGGGCGGAGGCCAGGGACGGAAGAACTTCGCCCGAGCGCCTTCTGGAACTCATGGCGGACAAGGATCGCTGGGTGCGCGTTTATGTCGCGGCGCATCCCGCCCTGCCCCCGGAACAGTTCGCGGCGCTGGCGGGTCATCGGGATCGCTGGGTACGCGCCTTCACGGCGAGAAACCCGAACGCGCCGCGGGACATCCTGTTCCAGCTTGCCGGCGACGCGCTCAAGGAAGTGCGCTATTCCGTGGCGCAGAATCCCCACGCCCCCCCGGATTTGCTGGAAAAACTGGCGTGCGACAAGGATGTGGACGTCCGCAAGTTCGTCGCGGCCAATCCGGCGCTCCCGGCGGAATCCCTGCGCCTTTTGGCCGAGGACAAAAGCCCGAAAGTGCGCGAGCCGGTGTCGCTCAATCCCAATACACCGCCAGATGTGCTGATCCGGCGGCGCAGGATGGCCCAACTCCCGGAAACCCCGCCAGAAGTCTTGGCGGCGCTGGCCGAAGACAAGAATGGTCACGTGCGCCGGGGCGTCGCGGAAAATCCCCGCACCCCGCCGGAATGCCTGAGAAAACTCGCGCGCGACAAGAAACTCGCGGAAATCCTGCTGGCGAATCCGGCAACGCCCGGGGATGTACTGCGAACGCTCGCGCGACATGACGAAAGCGTTTCGCGCCATCTGGCGGCAAATCCCAACACGCCGCCGGATATCCTGGCAACGCTGGCGGAGGACGAGAATGTTCATGTGCGCCAGAGCGTCGCGGGAAATCCCAATACCCCGCCGGAATGCCTGGAAAAACTTGCGCGGGACAAAAACCTCGCGGAAGTCCTGGCGGCCAATCCGGCGACGCCCGCAGAGGTATTGCGGACGTTCGCGGACGCCAAGGGAAATGTCCTGCGACACTTGGCGGCCAATCCGGCGACGCCCACAGAGGTCTTGCGGACGCTCGCGGACGCCAAGGGAAATGTCCCGCGACACTTGGCGGAGAATCCCGGCACGCCACCGGAAGTGCTTGATCGGCTGGCGGATCACGCCGATCCGAAGGTTCTTGATTGCGTGGCGAGGAATCCCCATACGCCGCCCGCAAGCCTGGCAAGGCTGCTTCACCGTATCTACCCGAGCGTGCGCCAACTGGCAGCGAGAAACCCCGCCATGCCGCCGGAAGCCCTGGCGGCGCTCTTCGAGGGAGAACAGCGCGCCAGCGCGGCAGCGGAAGCGCATGCCTCGCCGGAAGTCCTGGCGCGGCTGGCGGGCGATGAATTCGCTTGGGTTCGCCGCGCCGTGGCGGAAAATCCCCGTGCGCCACATGAGGTGCTGGCGCGTCTGGCAGAGGATGAAGTGCACTGGATTCGTTTTACCGTAGCGGACAATCCCCATGCGCCGCATGAGACTCTGGCGCGTCTGGCGGGCGACGCGTCCGCCGGGATTCGCCGCACCGTGGCGAGAAACCCCAACGCGCCGCAAGAGCTTCTGGCGCGTCTGATGGACGACGAAGATGCCTTGGTTCGCAAGGCGGTATTGCAAAATGCCCGGAGGCCGCAAGAAGCCTTCGTCCATCTTGCCCTTGACCCGTATATCGAGATCCGGCGATATATCGCGGACAATCCCAATACTCCGGCAGAAGCTTTGCTGCTGCTTGCCCGCGATTCATCCGGCAAGAACGACCATTCCGTCTATCATTCGGTGGCGAGGTGCCCCAACACCCCGCCGGAAGCCTTGCGAGCCTTGGCGGAGAACAAGCGAAGCGGCGTTCACGAACATGTCGCCAGGAATCCGAATACCCCGCCGGAAATCCTGCAAATCCTGGCGGACAATACGGACGATCACTATGTATGCGTCGCGGTCGCGGCCAATCCCAGGACGCCGCCGCAAGCCTTGCGAGCCTTGTCCTTGAATCAGGACGCCACGATTTGGCGTCTGGAAGAATTGCATAAAGCCGTCGCGGGCAATCCAGGTGCGCCGCTCGACGTTCTGACGCGCATGGCAAGCCACGAAAAAACCTCCGTCCGCGCCAGGTTGGCGGAGAACCCCGCCACGCCGCGCGACCTCCTGGCGGTATTGGCCGAGGACGCGGACCCCGGCGTGCGGAAAGCCGCCCTGCGCCGTTTCGCGCCGAAGCGGACATGAATAAGGCGCGGGGAGCCGGGAAAATAGCGGCGCTGCGCGCCGAATAGAACGAACTGGATTGCCACGTCGCTGCGCTCCTCGCAATGACGAGGGGATGCGGCTTTCGCAATGGCCAATTCTTCCGATGGATTCCCCTCCCCCGCAAGCGGGGGAGGGGAATCTCAAACGCCGCTATTCCGGAGTGTGTGGATATCTATGCCGCGGCGGCGAGGTTTCGGGCATCGGCCAATTCCTACACCTTGAAATGGCCGAGCGCGGCATTGACTTCACCGGCGAGGCGATCGAGCCGTTTGGCGCTGGCGGCGGCGTCCTCGGCAACGGCGTTGTTCTCGTCAGTCATCTGGGCGATGCTCTCCACATGACGCGCCACGTCGTGACTCGCCTGGCTTTGCTCTTTCAGCGCTTCGGAGATTTCCGTTACCGCGCCCGATACCTTGGCGGCCTCCGCGCGGATGGTTTTCATGCGCTCGCCGGCGTCCTGCGCCAGCGACTGGCCGGATTCCACTTGCCTGACGACTTTTTCCATTTCCGCGACCGACTCGGTGGCCGAAATCTGGATCTTGCTCACCATGCTGGAAATATCGACTGTCGATTGCGCGGTACGCTCGGCGAGCTTTCGCACCTCATCCGCGACAACCGCGAACCCCCTGCCCTGTTCGCCGGCGCGCGCCGCCTCGATGGCGGCATTCAGGGCCAGCAGATTCGTCTGGTCGGCCACTTCCTTGATGACGTTGACCACATTGGTGATCTGGTGCGATTCCTCGCCCAGGTTCTTGATGACGCCGGCGGCGTTGGAGACGATCTGCGCGATCGTCGCGATCTCGTCGCAAGTCCGCTCGATGATCTGGCTGCCTTGCCCGGAGATGTCGCCGGCCGCTTGCGCCATTGTTTGCGCTTCGGAGGCGCTGCTGGAGACGGTGTTGATCGAGACGCTCATCTCCTCGATGGAGGCGGCCATCGCGGAAGCGGAAGCATTCTGGCTCGCCGAGCTTTGCGCGACCTGTCCGGCGCCGGCGGCCACCGCTTCCACGGTCTTGACGACTTCGGCGATCTGGTTCTGGATGGTCTGGAAAGCAAGCTGGAGCTTGCCCATCATGTAATCGAAAGACTGCGACAACTCGCCGATCTCGTCCTTGGCCTTGTTGTCGAGACGCAGGGTCAGATCGAGATTTTCCGCGACCCGCGAAACCGTATTTTTCGCCGCTTCGAGGGGCTTGATCGCCGAATGCATGATCGACCAGGTGAACCCCGCCAGCACGGCGAGGCCAATTCCGGCGACCATGCACATGATGGTGAAGTCGCGTTCGCTCCCGGACACGGCGTCCTGGATGGTTCTGTTGCTGATCTGGCTTTCCAGGCTGGTCAGTTCGTCGAGAAGCGCGGCCAGTTGCGGGGTGACGTCGCGGCGCTTCATGTCACTGTCGTCGATGATCCGCATCAGCCTCTGGATATTCTCCGGCGTCGGGGAAGCAATCGCCATGTTCAGGGCGGAAAGGATGTCGAGATCGAACTTGTGCCACCCGTCCCACAGCGACTTGAACTTGTCCCAGATGAGCAGGCTTTCCTTCGGAGTGGGCAACTCCTCGAACTTCCTGAACGCATCCCCCGCCCTTGCGATCGCATCCTCTTCAGCCTTTTGCAAACGCCGCAATTCGGCTTCCAGGAGTTCGCGATCCAGACCGCGCTTGGAGGAAATTTCATAGCCGCGGCGCACGAGATCAGTGGACGCGCCGCGCAGGCGCAGCAATTGTTCCATGTTCGGCATACGGACCTCCGAGATGCCCTGGAACGCTTTTTCGTCCTGCCACATGGAAGCCGCGCCGATGCCCGCGATGATGAGCATGCCCAGCAAACCAATGGCAAAAAGGACAAAAACCCTGTGCTTGACCTTCATTTTAGTCTCCCCTCCCCGGCCCACGCAGGAATGAGCCGAATTTGCTTTATAAGTGTCGATACTCGGCGACGCACTCGATCCACATTGCGGCGGCGTGCCGACAGGAAAAGATATTGCATGCACGAATCCGCGCGCGTGGTTTTTCGCACAACAAGACACTTTCCAACACCCTGGCAAAGATCATTTCCCCCGCCAAGGCTAAACCTGAAAACCATAGTAAGTTGACACAGGATATTTCGGGGCGCTGGACTCGACAAACTACAACGTCGATGACAACCCGCAACAAAACCATCCGGATCGCGCCACATCGCCCGGAACCCCGGCGCATGCGGATTCGCAAACAAGGCGGGAACAGGGCGCGAGGCCAGGGACGACGCCAATGCGCGGCAAGGGCTGGCGAGACGATGATCGCCGCGAAGCCGCATGCCCCTCCATGCGATAATGCGCCCTTCGTTTCCGCCTCTTTCCATCGCCGATGCCTGTCCAGTGGTTTCCCGGTCACATGAATTCCGCGCGCCGCAAGCTTGCCGAAACGCTCGCGGTAATCGACGTTGTCATCGAAGTGACCGACGCCCGCCTGCCCGGGGCCAGCAGCAACCCGCTGATCGAGGAGCTGCGCCGTTTCCGCAACCGGCCCTGCCTCAAGCTTCTCAACAAGGCCGATCTCGCCGACCCGGAGGCGACGCGCGCATGGATCGCGCATTACGACGCCTGCCCGGGGGTGCATGCGGCGGCGATCTCGCTCAAGAAACCCGGAGCGGCGGCATGCATCCCGGCGCTCGCTCGCCAGCTCGCGCCACATCGCACCGGCGGCGACAAACCGTTGCGCCTGATCCTGACCGGCATTCCCAACGTGGGGAAATCCACCCTGATGAATGCGCTCCTCAAGCGCCGCGTGGCCAAAGTCGGCGATGAACCGGCGATAACGAAAA
Organism: Azoarcus sp.; assembly: GCA_031259795.1. Taxonomy (GTDB): domain Bacteria; phylum Pseudomonadota; class Gammaproteobacteria; order Burkholderiales; family Rhodocyclaceae; genus WRNU01. The sequence goes on along the minus strand of JAIRLA010000295.1, from coordinate 4,298 downwards.
GCCAGCAGACACTCGATCTCGGGCCGGGCATGACGCTGACCGACACCCCGGGATTGATGTGGCCGAAAATCAGCCACGACATCGACGGTTTCATGCTCGCCGCCAGTCATGCCATTGGCCGCAACGCCATGATCGACGAAGAAGTCGCCGCGCGCCTGGGCGACATTGTGCTGGCGCGCTACCCCGCGTCCATCGTCGCCCGCTACCGCATCGACCCCGCCGGGATGGACGGCGAAGCGCTGCTCGAAGCCATTGCCCGCCGGCGCGCCTGCGTGCAAAAGGGCGGCGCGTCCGATCTGGAAAAAGCGGCAAACATCTTTCTCACCGACTACCGCAATGGCGCGCTCGGACGCATCAGCCTGGAGACGCCGGAAAGCCGGGAAAAGATGCTGGCGGCGGATGCGGCAATACCGCCCGCCCAGGCCGCGAACGACGGGAGCGAGGCGCGATGAGCGACACGGAAGAGCGCCTGGAGCGCCTCGAATCCCGCCTGATGCTGGCCGAAGATCAAATCGACGCGCTCAACAACGCCGCTTATCGCCAGCAATGCCTGATCGACCGCTTGCAGGCGCAAATAGCGCAACTGGCGCGGCAACTCAAGGACGCGCGGGCAACGGCGCATCCGCGTCCGGAAGACGAGGTTCCGCCGCACTGGTAATCCGTGGGTATCTACACATAGGTATCTCTGCACGCGCCGAAACAGCTGGCGATGAAAACAGCGGCGCTCGCGCGCCGGATGAACGAACTGGATTGCCGCGGTTCAGGGCGGGCCTATTGGAATGGATTCCAATGATCTATTCCGACGGCCTCGTTGCCCGCCAGGCAATAATGCCACAAGCAAAATACGGCATAGCCATGACCGTCCCGGGAAGTTCTCCCAGCGAACGAGTATCCGGCGAAAGCGATTCATCCAACCATGCGTGTACTCGACCACCCGGCGCCACGCCTTGAACCCGGTTTCCTCCCTGATGGCTTTGGCCTCCTCATCTCGCGCGCGAGATGCGCGGTAAAGCCAAACTCCCGGACGATGGCGTGCACTTCGTCATAGCCCTTGTCCAGACGCCGATCTCACCCGGCGGGGAATGCCCTTGATCCATGGCGGGCGGTATTCAGGTTACAAGCGCGGGATCAATCATGGATTTCGGGATGAGTTCCTGATGAGGATGAGTTTCTGGTGAAATAGACTCCAGGCCCGGACAACACGAACTGCATAAAACGGACCTGTGCGTTCTATCTGTCGCGGGCTTTCCGCACAATGCGCGTTTCGAGCGGGGGAAGAGTGCGCGGGGCTTGCCGCCGCCGGCGCGCTGATTTCTTTATCTTCCGCGCACCCGATATACTCGCCGCTCTGTCCTTCATCCCGCGTTCACGGAAGACACTCGTACCATGAAGCTCGAAACCTTGGCCGTCCATGGCGGCTACACGCCCGAACCCACGACCCACGCCGTCGCCGTGCCGATTTACCAGACCACGTCCTACTCGTTCGACGACACCCGGCATGGCGCGGATCTTTTCGATCTCAAGGTGCCGGGGAATATCTACACCCGCATCATGAATCCCACCAACGCGGTGCTGGAGCAGCGCATCGCGGCGCTGGAAGGCGGTATCGGCGCGCTGGCGGTGGCTTCCGGCATGGCCGCGATCGCTTACGCCATCCAGACGATCGCCGAGACCGGCGACAATATCCTGTCTACCGCCACGCTCTATGGCGGTACTTACAACCTTTTCGCCCATACTTTTCCGCAATCGGGCATCGAAACGCGCTTCGCCGATTACCGCGATCCGGACAGTTTCCGCCGCCTGATCGACGCCCGCACGAAGGCTATCTATTGCGAATCCGTGGGCAACCCGCTCGGCAATATCACCGATTTCGCGCCGCTGGCCGCCATCGCCCACGAAGCCGGTATTCCCCTCATCGTCGATAACACCGTGCCGACGCCCTATCTGTGCCGTCCTTTCGAGCACGGCGCGGATATCGTGGTGCATTCGCTCACCAAGTATCTCGGCGGACATGGCAATTCGCTCGGCGGAGTCATCGTCGACTCGGGCAAGTTCCCCTGGGCGCGACACAGGGCGCGTTTCCCGCGCCTGAGCGAACCCGATGTTTCCTATCACGGCGTGATCTATACCGAGGCGTTCGGCGAAGCGGCCTATATCGGCCGCGCCCGCGTCGTGCCCTTGCGCAATCAGGGCGCGGCGCTCTCTCCCTTCAACGCATTCCTGATCCTGCAAGGCGTGGAGACTGTCGCCCTGCGCCTCGACCGTATCTGCGACAACGCGCTCGAAGTCGCGCGATTCCTCGAAAAGCACGCAAAAGTATCGTGGGTCAATTACGCCGGCTTGCCCGGCCACGCCGATTACCCGCTGGTGCGGAAATACATGGGCGGGCGCGCTTCGGGCATTCTCACGTTCGGCATCAAGGGCGGGGCCGAAGCCGGCGCGCGCTTCCAGGATGCGCTCGCCTTGTTTACACGGCTGGTCAATATCGGCGACGCCAAGTCGCTCGCCTGCCACCCGGCTTCCACCACGCACCGCCAGCTCGATGCCGGGGAATTGCAAAAAGCGGGCGTTTCGCCCGATATGGTGCGGCTGTCCATCGGCATCGAGCACATCGACGACATCCTCGCCGATCTCGATCAGGCGCTGGCGGCGGTTTGAGGAAGGAGACGCCCATGCCGCTTTTCCGCCTGCCCGAAAACGCATCTCCCGGTGACCGCGCCCGGCGGCGCAGCGCGCTCTGCCTGCTTCTCGCGCTTGTTTCCACATCGCTGTCGACGTGGCTTTTCCTCAGCATCGGCAGGCTGTGGCCGCATATCGAACCGCTCGAAGGCATGGCTTTCGCTCTTGGCGTGACCGTGTTCGGCGCGGCGCTGGCCATCGCCCCCGTCGCCGCCGTGTCCGGATGGCTGCTCGCGCTCTGGTTCGGAGTGGAAAGCGTCTATCTGCCGCGCCAGCGCGCCACGCCCATCATCGACCGCGTCATCGTCGGCGCCGGTCTCGTCGCGTGGTTCCTGCCGGCACTGGGTTTCCTGGCGACAGCGATCCATGCGCTGGCTTCCGGCCGCGTACATTTCGTGCAGCCGCCGCGCGATTACCTGCGGGCAGTCGATCCGATCGCCTATTGGCAGGGCGTCGGTTTCCTGCTGATTACCGCCGCTGTCTTCGCGTGGCTGGCATGGCGCTACTGGCAAGGCAAACTGCGCCGCCCCGCCGCCACGGCACAGGTATCCACACACTCCGAATAGTTGGTGATGGAAACAGCGGCGCTTCGCGCCGGATAGGACGAACTGGATTGCCACGGGCCTGCGGCCCTCGCAATGACGAGGTGGAGGGGGCTTTCGTAGCGACAACGCCTTGCGATTCCAGCGGCGCTGCGCGCCGGATGGTTGGAAGCCCTCTCCCGGCCTTCGGCCACCCTCCCCCGCAAGCGGGGGAGGGGAGTTTCATCGCAATGACGCGGCTTTGCCTTTCCTGCACGGGGCATGGCCATCCCCCAATCACAGCCGCTTGCCGTTCCCTCCCCCGCTTGCGGGGGAGGGTGCCCCGTCAGGGGCGGGAGAGGGCTTTCTTCCATGCGGAGCGCAGCGACGCTGATTTCTTTGCGGTGGAGCGTGGACAGGCATCCGCTCCTTTCTCCCCCTTTTCAGCGCGTTCTTGTGTTTTCCGGGCGAGACGTCTTGCCGGCTGCGTCCGGCTGATTTTGCCGCCCCGGTTCTTGCCGTCCCGACTTTTGCGGATCCAACGCCACGCGGCGGTTTTGTTTTTTTTCCGTTTGTCCGCATCCCGTCCATGCGTTCCCGGGGAGTTTTGCCCGGATGCGCCTGCGGGCGTGACGCATTGCCGCTCGTCCCGAGGGTTCGCTTTCCCCCTGGCAGGCTTTTTGCTCTTGCAGAAGCGAAAGTCGCAAATCGGGGAACCGTCATGTCAAGCCTGCTCAATATTGGACTCAGCGGCGTCAATGCCGCGCAAGGTCAACTGACGACGACCAGCCACAATATCGCCAATGCCGATACCAGCGGCTATCACCGCCAGCGCCTCATCCAAAGCTCGCAGCCGACGTGGTTCAGCGGCGCCGGTTTTTTCGGCAATGGCGTGCGGATGGTCACGGTGACGCGGGCTTACGATCAATTTCTCGAAAACCAGGTATTGAGCGCGGGAACGAATAAATCCGCCTATTCGGCTTACGCCGCGCAAATCCAGCAGATCGACAATCTGCTCGCCGACGCCACGGCGGGTCTCAGCCCGGCCATGGATGAGTTTTTCGCCGGGGTGCAGGAGGTGGCGTCCAACCCGACGAG
>JAIRLA010000188.1 GCA_031259795.1 Azoarcus sp. | reverse complement strand
CGCGTCGCGTCCCCCCGCGCCGCCTGCGCGGCCTCGATATTGGCATAAGCACAGGCGTATCTCCCCTCCTCGTTCAGCGCCGCCATCATCGCCAGCAAGGTGCTGGTCTTGCCCGTCTGGCGCGGCGCGTGCAGCACGAAATAGCGTTGCCCGGCAATGAGCTGCTGGACTTCGACCCAGTCGAGACGGGTGAGCGGGTCGATGTGGTAGTGGTTCTCCGGCTGGATGGGGCCGGCGTTGTTGAAGAAACGTTCCATGGCGGACTCGGTCGGGGGGCGCGGGCAACAAGGGTAGCATTGGACGCGCCGCCGCGTGCGCATTCATTCGGCAAGCGCTTTCTGACGAGACGGTCTTGCGCTTCGATCCCCTGACCAATCCGGCTGTCCCGCAAATCAGCATCGCTACGCCGGCTTTTCCGATCCCTGCTCCTTGACCCCTGATCCCTGCCGGACGACCGTCCCCGCGCCGCCATTGATCCGTACTCGCGTTCCGCTCGGCAGCAACTGCGTGGCGTGGCGCACGCTCATCACCGCGGGAATCCCCAGCTCCCGCGCCGTCACCGCGCCGTGCGACAGCGGGCCGCCGCTTTCGGTGATGACGCCCGCGGCCTGGTAGAACAGCGGCGTCCAGGCCGGGTTGGTGGTGCGGGCAACCAGGATGGCGTTTCTGGGGAAACGCGGGAAATCGCCCGGACTCAAAATCACGAAGGTTTCGCCTTCGGCCAGGCCGGGGCTGCCGCCGAGGCCTTTCAGTACATCGGCGTCGTCCGGCGCGGCATCGAGTTCTCCATGGTTCCAGGCGGGCGCGCATTGTTTGGCTTTTTCGTAGCCCGTTTTGTGCCGTTGTACGGTTTCGCGGATTTTCCCGGGCGCGTTTTCGCGCAGCGCGGCATCGAGCGCGGAGGCGGGGCAGAAGTAAATGTCGTCCGGCGCATCCAGCGCGCCGAGTTCCACGAGCCGCGCGCCCAGAGCGCCGAGCGCGCGCCGGAAAGGCAGGGTGAGGCGCGTGGTCTGGTAGTGTTCGAGGTCGTCGAGTTCGGTGTAGACCCGCGCCAGGCGGATGATTTCGCGCACGGCGTAGCGCAGGTTTCCGGGGATTTGCGCGAGCAGGCGCAGTTCGGCTTCGACCGCCGCGATTTTGCGCGGCGCGTTCGGATTGTGCGGGTCGCCCTGGCCGTCGCCGGGACGTTCGGCGAGCGCTTTGAGTTGGTCGAGCACGGCGTGCGGCGCTTCGATCCAGGTGGGGCAGTAGGCATCGAAGTCGAGTTCGCGGTGGCCGTGGCGTTGCAGGAAGTTCTGGAACTGGCCCGCGAAGGCCGGGAATTCCTCCAGATGCGCCAGGATGTCCCGCCCGCCGCGGGCGCGCACCAGGGCCGCCAGGGCGGCGTCGGCGCGGATCTGGCGGGACAGCGCCCAGAGTTCGCCGTTGACTTGCGCGGTCTTGGTGTCCACGCTGGCCAGCAGGGTGTCGAACAGGTGTTGCGCCGCGGCGCGGTCGCGCAGGATCAGGCCCAGCAGCCGGTCGAGTAGCGCGTAGAGGCTGCGCTGGGTGAGCGAGATAGCGATGTTCGGCAGGAAGTAGGCGCGGCCCAGGTCGCGCACGCGCAGTACGTAGTCCCAGAGCGCGCGCGCGTCCTTGCCGTCCGTGCGCTCCCGCATCAGGGCGCCGATGCCGATCAGGTAGGCGTCGAGGTCGCGCATCCACAGGATCGGCAGGTTTTGTACCCAGGCGTATTGGGCGGCGAGGGCGGGCAGCGCGGCGGCGAGCGAGGCGAGATCGGCGCCGATTTCTTTCGGCAGGCGTCCGCCGTAGAGTTCGACCGCGTTCTGGTTGCCGTAGATGTAGTAGTCCTTCATGGCGAACCATTTGTCGCCGAAGGGCGGCAGCCCCATCAGCGCGAAGGAGTGGTTGAGCGAGGCGTGGAAGCCTTCTTCGACCAGTTCCCAGGTCATCGGCGTGACGACGTTGGGGAAGCGCTCGGCGGATTCGTCGCGCGTCCAGCGCGCCGGGATGCGGGTCACGGGGCGGGTTTGCAGCAGATGCAGTTTATCGCCGCGAAATGCCCATTCGATGTCTTGCGGGAAACCGCAGTGCTTTTCCGCCGCGAGGGCGAGTGCGGCCACTTGTGCGACCTGCGCCGCGCCGAGCGCCGGGGCGTCGCGCAGGGCTTCCGGCAGGGGCACTGTTTTCGTGCCTTGCGCGCCGGCGCCGGGCAGGCTGACGATGGCTTCGTTCTTGGCGGCGATGACGGATTCGGCGAGGGTGAGGTCGTCGCGGCGCACGCGGAACTCGTCGACCGGAGCGTCGCCGCCGACGACGCTTTCGCCGAGGCCGAAGGCGGCATCGATCAGGATTTCGCGCAGGTTGCCGCGCACCGGGTCGATGGAGAAAGCGACGCCGGCGGCTTCTTCGGCGGAGACTTCGATCATGCGCTGGAGCACGACCGCCATGGCGGCATCGAGGTGGTTGACGCCCAGCCGCTCGCGGTAGGGCAAGACGCGTTCGTTCCACAGCGAGGCATAGCAGCGGCGTACCGCATCGAGGATCGCGGGCAGGCCGGAGACGCCAAGGAAAGTGTCGTGCTGTCCGGCGAACGCCGCGCCGGGCAAGTCTTCGAGCGTGCCGGACGAGCGCGCGGCGAGCCGCGCATCGAGTAAGCCTTCTTGCCGCAAGACGGCTTCGATTTCCCGCGCCAAGCCGTCCGGCAGCGGCGCGCCCAGGATCAGCGCGGCGAGTTTCGCGCTTTGTGCCGCATGATCGCCGGATGCCCCCGTCAGGATCGCCCGGATTTCATCCTGGAGCGGCGCGATGAAGGCGCGATAAGCGCGGCTGGTGACGATGACGCC
>JAIRLA010000148.1 GCA_031259795.1 Azoarcus sp. | reverse complement strand
TCATCTTGATGAATCCGCGAACTCGTCCTGTCCATGCTGCCCCGTTTTCCGGCGGGTTCAGCGCGCCCGCATCCACGCCCGCGCCACGTCCAGCATCCGGCAGGAGTAGCCCCATTCGTTGTCGTACCAGGCCAGCACTTTGACGAGCGTTTCGTCGCCGTTGTTCAGTACGCGGGTCTGCGTGGCGTCGAACGTGGAGGAGGCTGTCGTGTGGTTGAAGTCGGAAGATACGAGCGGGTCGTTGTTGATCGCGAGGATGCCTTTCAGGGGGCCGGCGGCGGCGGCGGAGAGGAGCGCGTTGATTTCCTCCTTCGTCGTGGCGCGTTCGGGAGTGAAGGTCAAATCCACGAGCGAGACGTTCAGGGTCGGCACCCGCAGCGAGAAACCGTCGAACTTGCCTTTCAGTTGCGGCAGCACCAGCCCCACGGCCTTGGCCGCGCCGGTTTTCGTGGGGATGATGTTGGCCGCCGCCGCCCGGGCGCGGCGCAGGTCCTTGTGGCGCACGTCGACCGTGACCTGATCGTTGGTGTAGGCATGCACAGTGGTCATCAGCCCTTGCCGGATGCCGACGGATTCGGAGAGCACCTTGGCGACGGGGGCGAGGCAGTTGGTGGTGCAGGAAGCGTTCGAGACGACCGTCATGGCCGCGCCGAGCGCGCTCTCGTTGACGCCATAGACCACGGTCGCATCGACATCATCGCCGCCGGGCGCGGAGATGAGCACTTTTTTCGCGCCCTGCGCCAGCAGCGCCGCGGCCTTTTCCTTGCTGGTATAAGCGCCCGTGCATTCGAGCAGCAATTCGACGCCGTGCCGCGCCCAGTCGATGTCCCTGGGATTCTTGGTGGAGTAGAAGGGGATTTTCTTGCCGGCGACGATCAGGTGATCGCCGCCTCCGGTTTCGACCGGGATGCCGAATCGACCGTGCGTGGTGTCGTATTTCAGCAAATGGGCGTTGGTGGCGAGATCGCCGGAAGCGTTGATCGCCACCACGTCGAATTCGTCCTGCAAACCCTGCTCGTGGATGGCGCGGAAAGTACAGCGGCCAATGCGGCCAAAGCCGTTGATGGCAACCTTGATGGGCATGGCGTTCTCCTGTGGATGGATGGACTGGCGGGGGGAAACGCGCCTCGCCGTGGAAAACCGCGATTCTAGCGTATCGCGCGCCTGTCCCGCCTGGCCGGATACGACGTATGAATCAACGCCCCGCGCGCGGCGCATCGTTTCCCGTCCGGACGCGCCCGCGCCGCCGGCGAAAACGCGCCCTCCTGTCGCGCTCTCCTGTTGCCATGTGCGGGCGGACTGGCGTACTTTGCGCAAGTCCTCTGTAAAAACCAGTTGCTCGTTGTGCGGATGAACATGCAGATTCTCGCGCTCGACATCGCCGGAACTCCTTTTCGTTGGCTCGACATCGAGCGGGCCATCACTTATGCCGCCTGTGGCAAGGTCGCCTGGGAAGTCGGCGGCGATGAATTCGTTTTCCATGGCGGCACGCGCCGCGACGGCGAGCGCAGCGTGGTTTCGTTGCGCCCGGTCATCGCGCTGGCGAAGAGCGAGGCCATGGTGCGCTATCTGCAACCCTTGCCGCTGGGCCACGACAATATGTTGTTGTTCCGCCGCGACCGCGAAACCTGTGCCTACTGCGGCGAGCGTTTCGAGTACCGCGCCCTGACGCGCGACCATATCGTGCCGAAAGCGCGCGGCGGCAGGGATACATGGACCAATGTCGTCACCGCCTGCCGTTATTGCAATATGCGCAAAGCCTGCCGCACGCCCGAGGAAGCGCACATGCCGCTGCTTTATGTGCCTTACGAGCCTTGCCGCTTCGAGCATTTCATCCTGACCGGGCGGCGCATTCTCGCCGATCAGATGGAATACCTCGCCGCGCGCCTGCCGCGCCACAGCCGCCTGATGCTGCATAGGTGTCTGCACACTCCGGAATAGCGGGTGATACAGCGGCGCTATGCGCCGGTTGGGTGGAACTGGATTGCCGCGTCGATTCGCTCCTCGCAATGACGAGGGGGGAGGCTTTTGCAATGGCGCATTCTGGCGATGGACCTTCCCTCCACCGCTTGGCGGGCGAGAGGGTGCCCGAAGGGCGGGAGAGGGTTTCCATCCATACGGCGCGCAGCGCCGCTGATTAAAAAGGAGGAAGGGGGAACGGGACGCCCGTCCACTCCCCACCGCAAAGAAATCAGCGTCGCTTCGCTCCGCATGGTACGACGCCCTCTCCCGGCCTTCGGCCACCCTCCCTCGCCAAGCGGGGGAGGGAAGGAATCCATCGGACGGGGGGAGTTCATCGGAAGAACTCGTCATTGCGAGGGCCGCAGGCCCGTGGCAATCCAGTTCGTTCCATCCGGCGCGACAGCGCCGCTGTTCTTATCGCCAACTATTGTGGGGCGTGTAGATATTTATACCCGCCAAGCGGAGAAGGGGAATCCATCGGAAGAATCCGGCATGGCAAAAACCGCCCTCCGCTTCGCGCCTTGTTCTCATTCGCGCCGGGTCTCGTTTTCCAATGCGCGGGCGGGGGGTTGTTGGCGGGACGAGGATTTGCGCTGGAAAGTTTCCCGCCGCCAGCTCGCGATGAGGGCGCGGTAATCGGGAAACGGGGCGCCGCGCCCCCTGAGCGGCGATGGTGGTTTCGGGGAGGGGGAAAAGGGCAGGGCGTCCCGGTGCTTTGCGAGGAAACGGCGGCTGTATTCCCGATGGTCTTCGCCGAAATCGCCGGACGAGGCGTGGATCAGC
>JAIRLA010000096.1 GCA_031259795.1 Azoarcus sp. | reverse complement strand
GTCGATCTGCTGAATGCCCTGACCACCTACCTGAAGACGGATCAGTCCGCCACGATTCAGGTGGCTGGTTTTTCTCAGAGCTATCTGGGGGACGCCCAACTACAAGATGCCTATGCAGCCTATATGCAGCAGAAAAATTTTCCCGAGACGGCCATTCGCAAAGACCTTTCCGAAGTCCAAAGCCAATTGAAATTCCGCAAACTGAGCTTTGGAAACGACATTAAACTGACGGCTCCTGCCGACCAGTTCGAGAACCTCGTGCAGATCGAGTCCATCGACGGCGATCCGGATGAGCATGGCAGCATACCCAAGTGGACCAAGATCACGGTCAAATCCCACATCCAGGATCAAGAGTGAATGAGCAAGAGATCCTTGAGCGATGGGAGCGGGAGAAGCCCCTTTACGAGGCATGGGCCAAGCACATCGGTCAGGAAATCGAACGGCGACTAGTTCCCGCCGTCGCCCCCGCTCTGCTGGAACATTTCTTGAAGGTTCCGGTAGTGCCGCGCCTCAAAAGCAACGCCAGCCTGATCGACAAGGCTCTGCACCGCAGCAAATCCTACAAGAATCCATACGAGGAAATCACCGACAAGGTTGGCGTGCGCTACGTGGTGCTGTTGGCCTCGCATATCAAGCTGTTTTGCCAGATCATCGAGAGTCCCGAGGTTTCTTGGACGTACTCCAAAGACAGAGACTACGAAGAGGAACGCTTGCTCAGGCCTCTGGAGTTCTCTTATCAGTCGATTCACTATGTGTTGCGATCCAAGCATGGTCTATCCATGGGCGGGTTGAGTCTTCCCGAAGGTCTTGCCTGTGAAGTGCAAATCCGCACACTATTGCAGCATGCGCACTGTGAGTTGACCCATGACACGCTTTATAAGCCCAAGACGACGGTCAAGCCATCGGTCAAACGCACCGTTGCCAAGAGCATGGCCCTGATCGAAGTCACGGATGAATTCTTTGAGCAGGCAATGAAGGATCTCGCCGCCGCCGGCAAACGCCAGCGGGAGCTTCTGGAATACCTGAGCATGGCCTACAGAAAGGGGACGGGATTGGAGCCTGGCCAGGAGTACTCCAATCAGCTTGTGGCCGATGCTTTCATGGAGCTTCTGCCGCAAGATGCTATCGACCGTATCGAGGCGTTTCTGGCGAAAAAAAACTATATCTTCGACAAGGTCAGGGAACAAAAAGGAGGGCGGCATTTGTTCAACCAGCCCGTAGTCCTGTTGGCTTATTTTCTTGCGGACACAATGCCCGCCCAGACTCGTGAAAATTGGCCCATCGGATCGGATGACCTGGACAAGGTATTCAGTGATTTGGGGTGTGCGTCCTGAGTCGGCTCGGAGGGCGCGGCTCCGGATAGCCCTCCCGCTCCGATCTGGTGCGCCCCGCCACGGAAAACGGCGACCATCGGTCGCCGTTTTTTTATGCCGGATTATCACCCAAGGGATTTTCGCCCACATCCGGCCAGGGGCGGCATGCCCGCCGCGAGGATTCTCACCATCACCGAAAGCAACAATCGGCAACGGCATTATCCCGCCTCGCCCTTGGCGCGTCCCCCCGAAACGTTTCCCGTGCCGCGCGGCGGCGCGTCTGGGCAGACTCCGGACACAAAAGAGACGGCGCGACCGTCACGGGTGGCGCGTTTCGGCAGGTGCAAGCAATTGCCCGCCTGTTACTGGCGCTCTGCCCGCGCGGGCTGCCGGATGCGGCCGGAGCGGTGGACGCCACGGGGAGAATGCAATGGCAGTCGGTGAGAAAACGCGGGCGCTTGCCGCCGGAATGGCGGTCGGCGCGATAGGGCTCGTCGCCTACATTGGCAGCGAGGGCTGGGCGGAAAAGGCCGTGCCGCCGGTCAAGGGCGACGTGCCGACCTACGGCTTTGGGAGCACGCGCGGCGCGGACGGGAAGCCGCTCCAGGGCGGCGAGACGATCAAGCCGGTTCCGGCGGTGCGCCTGGCGCTGCGCGACCTGCAAGTCGCTGAGACCGGGCTAAAAAAGTGTCTCGGCGGGGTGATGCTGTACCAGCATGAGTATGACGCCTACGTCAGCTTGAGTAGTAACGTCGGTTACACAAAAGTCTGCGTATCGAGCATCCCGGTAAAGCTGCGCGCCGAGGACTACGCCGCAGCATGCCGGACGATTCTTGACTTCAGCAAGTTCTGCAACAAGCCGAAAATCCGGAATGCCCAGGGCAAGTACGTCTGCCCGCCGGGCGCGCTGGTGGAACTGCCCGGCCTTAAGGCGCGGCGCGAGCGCGAGTACAAGATGTGCATGGGGGATATCTGATGTCACTCACGTCGATCGTGATCGCCCTTGCCGCCTTCGGGGTGTTTTTCTTTGGCGCGTTCACCGGCTGTCAGTTCGAGCGCGGCCGGCGCGCCGAGGTCGAGGCCGAGTGGGCGCAGGAGCGCGCACGCGTGGCCGGGGAACACAGCGCCGCCTTGGAGCGCGCCCGCGAGTTCGAGCGCGCGGGCGAGGAACTCGCCGCGCGCTTGTTTGAAACCGAGCGGGCGCGCGCCGCGTTCGGAGAGGAGAAGGACCGTGAAATATCCCGTTTGTCTACTGGCCGCCCATGCCTGTCTGTGCCTGTTACCCGGCTGCTCAACGATCGCGGCGCCGCCGCCGCCGTGCCCGCGCCCGCCCAGCGCGCTGCTCGCGCCGCTGCCGGAACTGCCGCCGATCCCGATGTCAGGTGGGCAACCGACGCCGACGTCGCCCTCTGGGCGCGGCACGCACAAGAGCAATACGACATCTGCCGGGGACGGATCGGCGCACTGAGCAGTTTTTTCAAACAGCAGCAACAAGAGTAATGGAGTAATGACATGTTGGAATTCATATCCGGATTTTTGACTGGCGCGTTCCTGTCTTCTGCGGGGTTCGTTTATTTGTGTCGCAGGGTCATCAAGCGCGTGCTCGATGAGAGTTCCGGCGCGGACAGCAAGTAGGCGCGGACGACAGATGCGCAGGATGATGAGGAGACGCACATGATCGTCGAGATACAAGTCTGGCACCTGATTTCCTTGCTTTTATCATTTTTCGGCTTCGCGTTCGGGGCGGGGAAAATCCTCCTTGCCCAGATTGAGAAGAGGCAGGCAGAGATGCTGGCCGAGCAGGCGCGGCGCTTTACAGTTATTGAAAGGGCCATGGAGCACGGCAGCACCGAGTGGGCGCGCGTGGAGCGCGCCCTGCTCGAACTCAAGGCCGATCTGCCGCGCCAGTATGTCATGCGCGAAGACTACGTGCGCGGCCAGGCGGTGCTCGAAGCCAAGCTCGATGCGCTGAATCAACGGCTCAATGCGTTTTTCCTCGGAGGGCAGGCAAATGGATGACATGGAAAAGATTCGGCGCGAGTCGATGCGCTGGCACATCCTCAAGGCATTAAACCCGAAACGCTCATACCCGGTCTCCGAACTTTTCATATTCAATTACTTGCACGATATCGCAGGACTCGATGGCGTGACGAGACGCGAGTTGCGGCGCGAACTCGATTACCTCGAATTGCGCGGGCTGGCGACGCTGGAAAAGAGCCTCTCCAAGAAGCCGTGGCGCGCGGGGTTGACGAGTTGCGGGGTGGACATCGTCGAATACACGGTGGAGTGCCGTCCCGGTATCGCGCGCCCGAAGGAAAAACGTCGGCGCAGACGGCGCGAAGACCGCGAGCACGTCCCGATGACGCTGGACGCCCGGCTCGACGAGATCAACAGAAAACTGGATTACCTGATGGACGGAGGGCAGGACAATGAATGACATGGACAAAATCCGGCGCGAGTCGATGCGCTGGAATATCCTCAATATATTGAACATGAACCGCCCCCACCTGATGAACGAGGATTTCCTGCTCGACATCATCCGCACGATCTTCACGGGGGCGACGCTGAACGAACTGCGGCGCGAACTCGACTATCTCGAGGAGAGGGAACTCGTGAAGCTGATTAAAAATCCGGCCGGGGGTTGCCTCATCGACCTGTTGCGTTATGGTATCGACATCGCCGAGTACACGATAGATTGCGCCGCCGGCATCGCGCGCCCGGAAAAGTACTGGTAAGCCATGGGCACCCGCTCGAAGATCAGCAAGCTGCCCGAGGACGTCCGCCGCTGGATCGAGGCGGCGCTGATCGAGAATAATTTTTCCGAGTACCAGAAGCTCGCCGCGATGCTGCGCGAGCGCGGCTACTCGATCAGCAAGAGCGCGTTGCACAATCATGGCCAGCAGATGGAGGAAAAATTATCCGCCATCCGCGCAAGCACCGAGGCGGCGCGGGTGCTGGTCGAAAGCGCCCCGGACGATCAGGATGCGCGCTCCGAGGCGATAATATCCCTCGTGCAGACGGAATTATTCAATGCAATTTTCAGCTTACAAAAGGCGCAAGCAACTGAAGACATCGGCGAGCGCATCGAGACGTTGAGCGCGGCGGCGAAGAACATCGCCACGCTGGCGCGCGCCAGCATCAATCAAAAGAAATATCGCGGCGAGGTGCAGGAGCGCGCCCGCGCCGCCGCCGAGAAAGCGGAAACGCTGGCGGTCAAGGGCGGCATGTCAACAGAGACGGTCGCCGAGATACGGCGGGCAATCCTGGGGATCGCGGCATGAGCGCCGATCCGCTCGTCGTTGGCACGTCCAGCGGGGGCGGCGATGCGCCGCCCCCGGCGTTGCTGCCATATCAGCAACGCTGGGTCGCCGATCAAGCGCAACTCAAGGTTGCAGAAAAAAGCCGCCGCGTTGGCTTGACGTGGGGCGAAGCCTCGGACGACGTACTGATCGCGGCAAGCCGCAGCGGCAGTAATGTCTTCTATATCAGCGCGACGCAGGACATGGCGCTCGAATATATCGAGGCCTGCGCACTGTGGGCGCGGGCATTCGATCTCGCGGCAGAGGCGATCGAAGAGGGCATCTTCGTCGATGAGGGCGACCGCGCCATCAAGACCTACAAGATCGACTTTCCGAAATCCGGCAAGCGCATCATGGCATTGTCGTCGCGCCCGGCGAACCTGCGCGGCAAGCAGGGCGTGATCGTCATCGACGAGGCGGCCTTCGCGCCCGACCTCGCCGGGCTGCTCAAGGCGGCCATGGCGATGATCATGTGGGGCGACAAAGTCAGGATCATCTCGACCCACAACGGCGATACGAACCTTTTCAACGAGTTGGTCAATGACATCCGCGCGGGCAGGCGCGGCGGCTCGGTACATCGCATCACCTTCGCCGAGGCGGTGCGCGAGGGGCTGTTCCGCCGCGTCTGCCTGCGGCGCGGCGAGCGCTGGACGCAGGAGGCCGAGGACGCGTGGGTTGCCAGCGTGCGCAAGTTTTATGGCGACGATGCGGCCGAGGAACTCGATGTCATCCCGGCGCAGGGCGGCGGCGCGTACCTGCCGATCGCATTGATCGAGGCGCGCATGACCGATGGCGTACCGATCGTGCGCCAGCGTTGGACAAATGAGTTCGGCTTGCTGCCGGAGCCGGTGCGCGCGGTCGAGGTCTCGGCGTGGTGCGACGAAAAGCTGGTACCGATCCTGGAGACGCTTGACCCGCAACGCGTGCATGGCTTTGGCGGCGACTTCGCCCGCGTCGGCGATCTGTCGGTCATTACCGCGCTCGAGGAGTCCGAGCATCTGGTCAACCGCGTCGTGCTCGTGGTCGAGCTTGCGAACTGCCCCTACGCGCAGCAGCAGCAGATATTCCGCTGCGTTGCGCAGCGCCTGCCGCGCCTGCGCGCCGGGGCGCTGGACGCCAACGGCAACGGCGGGCAACTGGCCGAGTACATGGCCGATTTTTTCGGCCACAACCGGATATTACAAATCCATTTGACCGAAAAGTTTTATTCCGAACAGATGCCGCGATTTAAAGCGCACATCGAGGACGGCACGCTCGACGGCCTGCCGCGCGACAGTCAGTGCCGCGACGACCTGCGCGCCATCGAAAAAATCAACGGGGTACCGAAAATTCCCAAGGCAAGGACGCAGGCGGGCGACGGCCAAAAGTTGCAGCGCCACGGCGACTTCGCCATCTCGCTGTTCCTTGCCGATCATGCCATGCGGCAGGACGTGGCCGGGGTGTGCACGGGGTTCGAGGCGGTTTTCAAATCCTCGCCGTTCGATGTCGGCGACGATGATGATGATGACAGCGGCAACGACGCGCGCCGCGCGATGAGGATGTTTTGATGATTGTCGATCAACATGGCAACCCGGTAAAAGTGGGCGACATCGGCGAGCCGCAGACGAGCCGGATCGCCTACCTCCAGAATCAGTACATCGAGTCGCACATGGAGGGCATCAGCCCGGTGCGGGCGAGCCGCATGTTGCGCGAGGCCGATAACGGCGACATCACCGCGCAGCACCAGCTTTTCGATGACATGATCGACCGCGATGCACACTTGTCGTGCGAGTTCAGCAAGCGGGTGGGGTCGCTGCTCGGGGTCAGTTGGATGATCGAGCCGTTGGCGGACGCCAGCGCGCGAGAGCGCAAGAACGCGGCCTGGGCGGAGAACATCATCCGCAATGCGCTCGATGACATCTACGACGTGATCTCGTCACTGATGGAGGGGGTCGGCCACGGCTTTTCGATGGTCGAGATGGAGTGGGAGTCGTGGGATGGCGAGCGCATCCCGGCATTCCATCCGCGTCCGCAGACGTGGTTTCAGTTGTCGCAGGATCGGCGGCGAATCGTGCTCAAAAATGGCAGCGGCGAGGGCGAAGAACTGCGGCCATTCGGCTGGTTGGCGCACCACCACGGCAAGGCGAAGACGGGCTATCTCGGACGCATGGGCATCTGCCGGGCGCTGATCTGGCCATTCATTTACAAGCATTATGCCGTTGGCGACTTCGCGGAGTTCCTGGAGACTTACGGCCTGCCGATCATCACCGGCAAATACTATGCGGGCGCGCCAGACAGCGAAAGGCGCGCTTTGATGCGGGCGGTCACGAGCCTCGGCCACAACGCTCGGGCAATCATGCCCAATGAAATGGCGATCGAGATCGCAAAAATCTCGACAGCGGGCGATGGCGACGCGCATCTGCGCCTCATCGATTGGGCGGAGCGCAGTCAGTCAAAGTGCATTCTCGGACAGACGTTGTCTGCGGAGACGCACGCGACAGGGATGGGTTCGGGCGTGGCCGAACTGCACGCCGAGGTGCGCCATGACATTCTGGAGGCGGACGCGCGCCGGATCGCGGCGACGCTGACGCGCGATCTGATCTATCCGCTGCTGGTGCTCAACGGCAAAGCGCCGGAGTCGCCGCGGCGCTGCCCGCGCCTGGTGTTCGATCTAGGCGAAGGCGAAGACCTCAAGGTCTTCGCCGAGACGCTGCCGGTGCTCGCCGCCCATGGCGTGCGCATTCCACTGTCGTGGGTGCACGGGCGCCTGCGCATCCCCGAGGCCGAGGGCGACGAAGAGATTTTCCAGGCTGCGCAACCCGCGCCGCAGACGGTGCCGGGGCTGCCCGCGCCGGAGGATGAGGATGCCGCCGATATCGACGCCTCGCCGCGCAAGGCGGCGCGCAAAGCCGCGCTGCGCGCGGGGGTTGATGATGGCGGCGATCCGCTGGACAAGGTCGTCCGCGACATGTCGCGGGCAAGCGCGCCGACGGTCGAGGGCTTGCTCGGCCAGGTCGAAGCGATGCTCGCCGATGAGCCGGACATGTCGGTGGCAGAGATGCAGGAGCGCATCGTGTCGGCATTTTCCGATCTGCCGATCGATGATCTTGTCGAGCTGCTGACGCAGGCGTTCGCGCTGGCCGAGCTACGCGGGCGGTCGGACGCGGCGGATCAGACGGGTAATTCGTGATGGATATCGCCGACCTCGCGCAAATCCAAAACGAGCAACTGGACGCGCTGCGCGTGGGCGCGCATAAACCCGTCGCGCCGCCAGCGAACGGGACGTGCCTGTGGTGCGGCGCGCCGCTGGCGGGCAAGCAGCGCTGGTGCGACGCGGACTGCCGCGACGAGTGGGAGCACGCCGAGCGCTGCCGTGCGACGCGGGGTGGCTGATGGCGCTGATCGGTTCGTTCAATCTGGATTTCGCGGAGCAGATCGAATATTTCCGCAGGAAAATCAATATGCCCACTG
This sequence comes from Azoarcus sp., assembly GCA_031259795.1. Classification (GTDB taxonomy): domain Bacteria; phylum Pseudomonadota; class Gammaproteobacteria; order Burkholderiales; family Rhodocyclaceae; genus WRNU01. The sequence goes on along the minus strand of JAIRLA010000096.1, from coordinate 12,315 downwards.
AAACTTACGAAGACATCATGGGATCGGCGCACGACTGGGCGTTCGTCGTCGCCGGGGCGATGAAAGCCGACCTGCTGGCCGACCTGCATGCGGCGGTCTCCCCGCTGCAAAGACAGTCAATCGAGCAATTCCGCGAGAATTTCCGCAAGATCGTTGAGAAACACGGCTGGCACGGCTGGACGGGCGAGGACACGACGGGCGGCTGGGCGTGGCGGACGCGCCTTATCTACGAAACGAACGTCCGCACTTCGTATGCTGCCGGGTTTTACGCGCAAATAACCGATCCGGAGGTGGTCAAGCGCTTGCCCTACTGGGAGTACATACACAGCGACCTCGTGCAGGTGCCGCGCCCGCTGCACAAGATGTGGGGGGATATGCATCTGACCTTGCGCTACGATCATCCGTTCTGGGAGACGCACTACCCCCCAAACGGCTGGGGCTGCCGCTGCCGCGTGTCGGCGGTGAGCGAGCCAGCGCCGGGCGCGGCGACCGAGCCGCCCGCCGGATGGGATGCGATCAACCCAAAGACCGGCGCGCCGGTCGGCATCGACAAAGGATGGGCCTACGCGCCCGGAGCCTCGCGCGCCGAGGAGTTGCGCAAGTTCGCCGCCGAGAAGGCGGGCAAGCTGCCGGGGGGGCTGTCGCACCAGTTCCTCGATCATGTCTTGCCGGTGCTCACGGACGTGGTGAGGCCCACGCCCGCGCCGAGGGGCGTCGAGGATTTCATCGCGGCGGGCAAGAAGATTACGGATGCATTGCCGAAGGAGCCAAAGAAGCTGTATCCGGCGCTGCTCAGGAAACTGGGTAAGGAGGTGGGCGCCGGCCAGGCGGCGAAGGTCGCCAGTACGGGCAAGGGTGCTGATCTGGTGAAGAGGGCGTCGAGGCATTATCCGGCGGCGTGGGTCGATGCGGCGGACAAGATCGGGCCGCTGTATGTCAGACTCAACAGCAAGGCGCGAGGGTTCTACAGTTCGATCGATGCGAGAAAGTTCCCTCGCGGCCTGAAGATCAAGACGAAATCCGGAGTCGTCACGATCAAGGAGAATCTCGGCCACATCACAGTCAAGGATGACGTGGTCAACGCGATTCATGAATATGCCCATCGTCTGCAAGATGCTTTTCCGGGGCTGCAAGCGCTGTTCAAGGAGTTCCACCTCGAGCGCACGGCGGGGATGCCGCTCAAGCGCCTGACAGCGCTGGAGCCAGATTCGAGGTATCGCCCCGACGAGATGACGCGCGAGGACAATTACATAAGCCCGTATTGGGGGAAGGACTACGGCGGCGAACCGCTGGAGGTGATGTCGATGGGGCTCCAGACGGTTTTATCGGGTCATAAAACACAAAAATCGGGAATACTGTTTGAACGCCTCTATACTACGGATCGGGAGATGTTCGATTTTATCGTCGGCATCTTGTTCAAATGGAGGATACGATGATTCACCATTTTGATTGCCCCTGGATCGCACCTCACATTTCCTATCCCCTCGTATTCGATTGGGATGACGAGACTGGGGAAATAACCGGGCCGAGTGCGGATATGGTGCTCGCTATATTCCGTGACGGCGTGGTCGACGCACGCCCGGAGCCGTGGAGTTGGAATCTGACGTCGACAAAAAACAGGGCGGACATCGCCGCCGTGATCGGCTCTTCGTGGGTTCTTCCCGCCGAACTCGCGGATGACTACCCCAGACAGGAAGACGTCGACGAAGACGATCTATATTTTATAGACGCGGACAGCAATCGCATCGGCACGGTGGTCTACTGATGTTCACAATCACGCTCACCCTCAACCGCGCGGAGATGGGGGAGAAGCTCCGGGCGCTGGGCGAGCTGATGAGAGACCCCTCGCCCTTCCTGCGCGCGATCGGCCCGCCGCTGGTCGAGTCGACGAAGAAGCGAATCGAAGCCGGAGGCCTCGGCCCCAATGGCGAGGTGTGGGAGCCGAACTCAGAGGAGACGATGCGCCGCGCGGCACTGATCGGCGGCAAGCGTTTCGGGAACAAGCCGCTGATCGACACCGGAATCCTGATGGAGACGATCACGTACCAGATCTCCGGCGGCACGCTCTACATAGGTACCGGGCGTTTCGCGGACAAAGACCCGCGCATCACATCAACGTTGCAGTTCGGCACAACCCGAGCCGGACGCGGAAACCGGGTCAAGATACCCCCGCGCCCCTATCTTGGCATTTCCGACGATGATGAAGCTTTGATAAACCGCGCGATCGAAAACGAAGTGCGCTCTATCCTAGGCGCATAAAATCGCCCGATCCGCGGCCCAACCCGCAAAAAAACCGCTCATCCAGCCCAGTCCAGCCCAGTCCAGCCTGGTCCCCCAATTAGCACGCTCGTGGCAGTTCAATTAGCACGCTCGTGAACAGCCACCCTCTCGCTCGCCAAGCGGGGGAGGGGAGTTCAGCGCAAGAACTCGTCATTGCGAGGAGCGCATCGACGTGGCAATCCAGCGCGTTCCACCCGGCGCGCAGCGCCGCTGGATAAAAAAGGGGAAAAAGGAACGAAACGCCCGTCTCCCCCACCACCGCCAAGAAAACAGCGTCGATACGCTCCGCATGGAACGAACTGGATTGCCGCGTCGATTCGCGCCTCGCAATGACGCGGCGGGGAGGCTCCGGGCGGATTGCTTTCCGCCCCCGCGCGCGGAAGGCGGTCTTTGCCATGCCGGATATTTGCCGCGGTCAACGCCAAAAAACTTGCCGATCATGAGGGCTACCGCCTGTGCGTGGGAAATTGGCGGGCGGTTTTCGGGATTGACGGCCAGCGGCTCACCGTTCATCCCGACGCCATGAAGTCTCCATCCGCGCCTTGCCCGGCGGCGGCAGGATCAGGCAATGCCGATGATTTCGACTTCCAGCCGGATCGGCTTGCCCGCGAGCGGGTGATTGAAATCGACGAGCGCGGAAGTTTCGTCGATTTCGCGCACGAGACCGGAATAGCGCGAACCGTCGGGGGCGACGAATTCCATGATGCTCATCGCCTCGATCTCCTGCGCGGGCATGTGTTCGCGCCGCACGCGCTCGACCAGTTCCGGGCGGCGCGGGCCGAAAGCGTCTTCGGCGGCGAGGTCGAACACATGATGGCCGCCGAGCGGCAGGCCGACGATGAGCCGTTCGATGGCGGGCAGCATCTCACCCGCGCCCAATTTCAGCGTCGCGGGTGTGGCCTCGAAGGTGGAGAGCGCCGGCTGGCCGTTGGGCAGGACGATGCGGTAGTGCAGGGTGACGAGGCTGTCGGCGTCGACGATTTGGTTCACGGGCTCTCCGGTCAGCCAAGTAGTTTCGCTAAATTCGAGAACCCGACGATTCCGAGAATTCCTATCACAATAGTGAGCCAGAATTTACGTTGATCCTTGACCATATGGTATTGGTCAATGGCGATGCGTTCCCTGATGGATGCAACATTGTTCGGATGTGCAAAACCGAGGACGGTTTTGAACTCCGCTGAATCGTAAATCTGCCGGTATATTTCTATCCGCGGGGCCAGATCACGACGCGATCTTGCAATCTTTTCTTCCAGCATACCAATTGCGTCAACAATATTTTCCAGGTTGTGCACGTAGTACGATAGTTCTTTCTCTTTGTCGATAGCGTGCAACTCTTTGAGTCTCTTGCTGGCGTGGTCGAGGGACAGATCCACGGAATCATTTACGGCGTTCTTTGCTGCATGGGTTGCCCTGTAGATCGCCTCCAGAAGCGCCCCGCTGTCAGGCTGTTGTAAATTGGCAATCTTCAAAAAGTCCACAAGATTGCGTGCACAGTACCGAAACTCGTTGTCGACCCCGATCTCTCCAAGAACATGTTGAGCTTTCTTATAGATTTCTTCCGCCAATTCGTAGATTCCGAAAAAGTCTACCAGCGCCTTTTGAATCTCCCGGGGGATAATCGGCATCGATTCAGCCCGCAGAGTGCTTCTGGACGTACAAGGCATGCGCGGCCTCCCGAACCGGTCGCGCCTCCTCTCGCAGGGCTTTCCTCTCGCTCGTGGTGAGTATTCTTCCTTGCCGCACATAGATGTTGCCACGCGCGTTGGAGGGCCGCGCCCGCTCTGGTTCGTCCACAGGCATTACATCTTCCAGCCGATGCCCTCGCCTAGGGTAAAGCCCGAAGACTATCTTGAAGAATCTCAGTATGTCCATATTCCGATCATGCCCTCTACGGTTGCCGCCAGCAGCTTTCACGTCGCCGATCAGGCAGCTTCTACATAATTTTTGCGCTACTGTCAATGGGATTGTGTCGGCTTGCCGCGAAACTGGGCAAAAAGCATCAGGCCGACGCCGAGGGTGATCGCCGAATCGGCGAGGTTGAATGCCGGCCAGTAATGCGGCCCGGCGTGGAAGGAAAGGAAGTCGACCACCGCGCCGTGAACGAGGCGGTCGATGATGTTGCCGAGCGCGCCGCCGACGATGAGCGAGAAGGCGGCGGGCAACAGGCGCTCGTGGCGCTGCCGCCAGATCAGCGCCAACAGCCACGCGCTCACCGCGACGCCCAGCGCGGTGAAGAACCAGCGTTGCCAGCCCGGTTGCCCGGCGAGGAAGCTGAATGCCGCGCCGGGGTTGAAGGCGAGGACGAGATCGAAGAAGCCGGTGACCTTGATGCGCCCGCCGTCCGTGAAATGAGCCAGCGCCAGACTTTTCGTGATCTGGTCGAGCGCGGTCACCAGGGCGATGAGCGCGAGCCACGGCATCATGGCGCACATAGCGCGCAAAGTCCCGCGCTCAGGCATGTTCGCGCGCCTCGCCCGCGCCGAAAAGGTTCTCCACGCAGCGCCCGCACAATTCGGGGTGTTCCGCGTTCGCGCCCACGTCCTCGCGCACATGCCAGCAGCGTTCGCATTTCTGGCCGCTGGCGGGAGTGGCCGCGATGGCGAAAGGGCCGCGCTCCAGGCGGGCGGCGGAGGTGATGAAGACGAATTTGAGATCGTCGCCCAGCGCGGCGAGGGCGTCGAACGGCTCGCCTTCGGCGCTGATGGTGACGGCGGCTTGCAAATCCGCGCCGATCCGGCCTTCGATGCGCAGTTTTTCGAGCGCTTTGAGCACTTCGGTCCGCACCGTGGCGATGTGCGCCCAGCGCCTGGCAAGCACGGCTTCGTCGGCGACTTCCGGAAGTCTGTGCCAGGTATGCAGCATCACCGAATCTTCCGGATCGCCGTTGAGCGTTTGCCAGATTTCCTCGGCGGTGAAGGCCAGGATCGGGGCCATCAGGCGGGTGAGCGTCTGTGTGATGTGCCAGAGCGCGCTTTGCGCCGCGCGGCGCGCGCGCGAGGCTGCCGCCGTGGTATAGAGGCGGTCTTTCAGGATGTTGAGATAGAAAGCGCCCAAATCCTCGGAGCAGAAGGTTTGCAACGCCTGCACGACGCGGTGGAATTCATAGCGCTCGTAATCGGCCTCGGCCTGTGCTTGCAGCCTGCGGGTAAGAACGAGGGCGTAGCGGTCGATTTCCAGCCAGTCGCCGACCGGCAGCAGATCCTTGGCGGCATCGAAATCGGCGGTGTTGGCGAGCAGGAAGCGCACGGTGTTGCGGATGCGGCGGTAGGCGTCGACGACGCGCTTGAGGATTTCGGCGGACAGGGCGAGTTCGCCGGAATAATCGGTGGAGGCGACCCACAGGCGCAGGATTTCCGCGCCGCCCGCGATGGGCTTGCCCTTTTCGTCGCGGATCTTGCCGTCGATGACGTCCTGCGGCGTGATGACGTTGCCGAGCGATTTGCTCATCTTGCGGCCTTGCTCGTCGACGGTGAAGCCGTGCGTGAGCAGCGCCCGGTAAGGGGCGTGGCCGTCGATGGCCGCGCCGGTCAGCAGCGAGGAATGAAACCAGCCGCGATGCTGGTCGGAGCCTTCGAGATAGAGATCGGCGCACGGCCCTGCGGCATGGCCGTCCGGGTGCGAGCCGCGCAGCACGTGCCAGTGCGTCGTGCCGGAATCGAACCAGACATCGAGCGTGTCGCCCGTCTTTTCGTAATCGGCGGCCTCATCGCCCAGCAGTTCGGCGGCGTCGAGCCGGAACCAGGCTTCGATGCCTTCCTTTTCGACGCGGCGGGCGACTTCTTCCATCAATTCGACAGTGCGCGGATGCGGTTCGCCGCTTTGCCTGTGGACAAAAAAGGGAATCGGCACGCCCCAGTCGCGCTGGCGCGAGATGCACCAGTCGGGGCGACTGGCGAGCATCGCGTGCAGGCGCGCCTGTCCCCAGGACGGGAAGAAGCGCGTGGCCTCGACCCCGGCAAGCGCCCGCTCGCGCAGGGTGGAGCCGTCCGCCGCCGGGCGATCCATGCCCACGAACCATTGCGTGGTGGCGCGATAGATGAGCGGCGTCTTGTGCCGCCAGCAGTGCATGTAACTGTGCGTGATCCCGCTGTGCGCGAGCAGCGCCCCGGTCTCGGACAATTTGTCGATCACGGCGGCATTGGCCTTCCAGATGTCCATGCCGCCGAAGAAAGGTAGGTCGGCGGCATAAGTTCCGTCGCCCTGGACGATGGACAGAATCTCGTCGCGCCCGCGCCCGTAGGCGAGCCAGGAATTGAAATCGTCCACGCCGTGCGCCGGCGCCGAATGCACGATGCCGGTGCCCGCGTCGACGCCCACGTAATCGGCGAGATACACCGGCGCGGCGCGTTCGTAGAAGGGGTGGCGGAATTCGATGCGGTCGAGCGCCGCGCCCTTGGCCGCGGCGACGATTTCGCCTTCGAGGCGGTAACGCGCCAAGGCGCTTTCGGCAAGGGGCCGCGCCAGGATCAGGAAGCGCTCGCCGACATCGGCCAGCACATAGTCGAATTCGGGATGCACGTTGAGCGCCTGGTTGGCGGGAATCGTCCACGGCGTCGTCGTCCAGATCACCGCCGCGGCGGGTTTCGAGAGCCGCGCCAGGCCGAAAGCCGCCGCCAGCCTGCCGGCGTGCGCGGCGCTCACCGGAAACGCCGCGTCGATGGCCGGCGATTTCTTATCGGCATACTCGACCTCGGCCTCGGCCAGCGCCGAACCGCAGTCGAAACACCAATTCACCGGCTTCAGGCCCTTGAAGACATAGCCGCGCCTGACCATCTCGGCGAGCGCGCGGATTTCGTTCGCCTCGTTGGCATGATTCATCGTCAGATAAGGGTTGTCCCAATCGCCGAGCACGCCCAGGCGGATGAATTCGGCTTTCTGGATGTCCACCTGCCCGGCGGCGTAGGCGCGGCACAGTTCGCGCACCCTGGCGGCGGGCAGATGTTTGCCGTGTGTCACCTCCACCTTGTGCTCGATCGGCAGCCCGTGGCAATCCCAGCCCGGTACGTAAGGCGCGTCGAATCCGGCCAGCGTCCTGGCGCGCACGATGATGTCCTTGAGGATCTTGTTGAGCGCGTGGCCGAGATGCAGATTGCCGTTGGCGTAAGGCGGGCCGTCGTGCAGGATGAAGCGGGGCCGCCCGGCGCTGGCCGCGCGGATGCGCTGGTAGAGCCGCTTCTGTTGCCAGGCCGCGATCCAGCCCGGTTCGCGTTTGGGCAGATCGCCGCGCATCGGAAACGGGGTATCGGGCAGATTGAGCGTGTCTCGGTAATTGGTGGCCATGGCCTTGTGATCCTGAATGTCCTGGCCGCGCAGGCTGTCCGGATGACGGGAAAACCAGTCGTGCGTTCCGGCGATATCGCGGCTGATCTGCGCCTTGAGCGCATCGATCGACGAAAAGCGCATCTCGTCGCGCAGTTTGTGGAAAAAATGCACCCGTACCGCGGCACCGTAGCACTCGCCCCGCCAGTCGAGCAAATGGACTTCGAGACGGGGTTGCAGCGCGGCATTGCCGGCGGTCGGACGCCAGCCCAGATTGGCGACGCCGCCGAGGCGCGCGCTCCCCAGTCCCTCGACCGTGACCGCGAACACCCCGGAGAGCGCCGGACGGCGATGCCGGAACGGGATATTGAGCGTTGGAAAGCCCAGGCGCCTGCCGAGTTTCTCGCCGTGCCCCACCCGTCCCGCGATGCTGTAGGCCCGTCCGAGCAGGCGCGCCGCGCGGGCGAGATCGCCTGTCGCCAGCGCCTCGCGCACGGCGGAACTCGACACCCGCTCGCCGCGGACCTCCACCGCCGGCATGACCTCGACCCCGAAGCCGCGCGCCTCTCCCGCCGCCCGCAACATGGCGAAATCCCCGGCGCGCCGGTCGCCGAAACGGAAATCATCGCCGACGAGCACATGGCGCACACACAAGCCGCGCACCAGCGCCGCATCAATGAATTCCGCCGCGTCCAGGCGGGCGAAACGCGCGGCAAAACGCTGCACATACACGCGCTCGACGCCATTGCCGGCGAGCAGCAACAGCTTTTCGCGCAGGGAAGTCAAACGCGCCGGAGCATCCTCCGGGGCAAAATATTCGCGCGGATGCGGCTCGAACGTCAGCACCGCCGCAGGCAACCCCAACGCCGCCGCCCTGTCGGCGAGCACGCCCAGCAACGCCTGATGCCCCAGATGCAGACCGTCGAAATTGCCGATGGTCAGCACACAGGGCCGCCCATCGGCGCCGTGGAAACCGCGAAGAACCTGCATGAGCGCCCAAAAAGTGGCGATTATAGCGGCAACGGCGATGGCGGCGGAGTTCCGCGCCCATGGCGAACGGCGTCCGCCCGCTCCGGGCCGCCCTCCTCCGCGCGATCATAGGTATCCGCACCTCTGGAACGGCGGCGCTTGGAATCCATTCCCAATAGGCCCGCCTTGAACCGCCGCATGGATTGCCGCGTCGTTTCATTCCTCCCGCCTCGTCATTGCGAGGGCCCTCCACCTCGTCATTGCGAGGAGCACAGCGACGTGGCAATCCAGTTCGTTCCATCCGGAGCGAATCGACGCTGTTTTCTTGGCGGAGGGGGGAGGACGGGCGTCCCGCTCCTTTTTCCCCTTTTTTATTCAGCGGCGCTGCGCGCCGGGTGGAACGCGCTGGATTGCCGCGTCGCGTCGATCCTCGCAATGACGAAGGGGGGAGGCTTTCGCAGTGACGGGGCGGGGCGCGTCGATCTCCGCAATGGCGAGTCCTTTCGATGGGCTCCCCTTCCCGGCCATATTCACGCTCACGCCCATGTGTTGACTGTTCCACCCGCCGCGCCGGATGCGGCGGGGGGCGCCGGGACGGCTTGTACGAGGGCGAGCGCGCCTGCCGCTTGGATGTCGATGGCTTTCTTGAGTACGGCCAGTCCGACTGTGTTCTGCGTTTGCGCGGCGCTGTTGGCGCTGGCTGTGGCGGCGAGGGAGGTGACGTCCATTCGATTTTCCTCATGTGCTGCGCCCGGAATCCGGGCGCCGATGCGGATATTTACGGCAGCGGCGTCCGGATCTTGATGCGGCGAGGGACGGAATCGGTCACGCGGCGGCGGTCAGTCGCGGAAGTTGCCGAACTGGAGCGGGAAATCGGTGACGTTTTTCTTCACCAGAGCGATGGCCTCCTGCAAGACATCGCGTTTGGCGCCGGAGACGCGCACGGCGTCGCCCTGGATGGCGGCCTGTACCTTGAGTTTGGCGTCCTTGAGGAGACGGACGATTTTCTTCGCCAGATCTTGTTCGATGCCGACCCGCACGCGCACTTCCTGTTTGACCTTGTTGCCGGAGACTTTTTGCAGTTCGCCGTAGTCGAGGCAGCGCACGTCGACTTTTTTCGCGCTCATTTCGGGCAGCAGGATGTCTTTCATCTGCCCGAGCTGAAAGTCGCTGTCGCCGTGCAGGGTGAGCAGTTTGTCGTTTTGTTCGACGCGGGCGTCCGTGCCTTTGAAGTCGTAACGGTTGGTGATCTTGCGATTGGCGACGTCGACGGCGTTGCGCAGGGCGGCGAGGTCGACTTCGGAGAGGATGTCGAAGGAGGGCATGGGGCGGTCTCCGTGCGTGGTTCTTCCGGTGTTCAGCCGTAATGGCAGATGTAGTGGTATGGCTCGCCGGAGACTTCGATGTCGAAGCTGGAATGGGCGGGGATGTGGAAGGTTTCGCCCGCGCCGTAGGTCTGCCATTCGCCGCCCTTGAGGCGGACGCGGCAGGCGCCGGCGACGCCTTCCATCGCCTCGGGCGCGCCGGTACTGAAGACGAGGGCGGACGGCAGGATGACGCCGACCGATTTGCTGGAGCCGTCCGCGAGCCGCAGGGTGTGGCTGATGCATTTGCCGTCGAAATAGATGTTGGCCCGGGTGGCGACGGCGACGCCGTCGAGGGTGGTGGTGGTGGTCATGAGGCGCGAGTCCTATTTTTCCATGAAGTACAGCATGATTTCCTTGGCGACGAAGCCGACGAAACCGAGACCGAGGGCGAGAAACATCCACATCGCGCCGTATTTGCCGGCTTTCGATTCCTTGACGTGGCTGTAGATGATGAAAATCATGTAGAGGATCAGGGCCGGAATGCAGAATTTGAGACCGAATTCGGAAATCTGATCCACCGTGAACCCGAATGCGACAACATCGTCCATGGCCGTTCCTCCGCGCGCCGCCTTTCCCGCCTTTCCCTATTGTCCGCGTTTGGCGCGCGCGTTGGCGGCGATGCGCATCCGCAGGGCGTTGAGGCGGATGAAGCCGTTGGCGTCTTTCTGGTCATAGGCGCCGCGGTCGTCCTCGAAGGTGGCGATGGTCGGGTCGAACAGGGAATCGCTGCGGGAGTCGCGCGCGACGACGATGACATTGCCCTTGTAGAGTTTGAGCCGCACCCAACCGTTGACGGTTTGCTGGGTGTGGTCGATGAGGGCTTGCAGGGCGCAACGCTCGGGACTCCACCAGTAGCCGTTGTAGATGAGGCTGGCGTAGCGGGCGAGGAGTTCGTCCTTGAGGTGGGCGACTTCGCGGTCGAGGGTGATGGATTCGATGGCGCGGTGCGCGCGCAGGAGGATGGCGCCGCCAGGGGTTTCGTAGCAGCCGCGGCTTTTCATGCCGACGTAGCGGTTTTCGACGAGGTCGAGACGGCCTATGCCGTGTTTGCCGCCGAGTTCGTTGAGGCGGGCGAGCAGTTCGTGGGCCTTGAGCCGTTTGCCGTCGATGGCGACGAGATCGCCGTTGGCGAATTCGAGGTCGAGGTATTCGGCGCTGTCGGGGGCTTTTTCCGGCGAAACCGTCCAGCGCCACATGCTTTCTTCGGCTTCGGCGGCGGGGTTTTCGAGATGGCGGCCTTCGTAGGAGATGTGCAGCAGGTTGGCGTCCATCGAGTAGGGCGAGCCGCCTTCGCGGTGTTTGCGTTCGATGGGAATGCCGTGCTTTTCGGCGTAGGCGAGGAGTTTTTCGCGCGAGAGGAGATCCCATTCGCGCCATGGGGCGATGACTTCGACGCCGGGCATCAAGGCGTAGTAGCCAAGCTCGAAACGCACCTGGTCGTTGCCCTTGCCGGTTGCGCCGTGCGAGACGGCTTCCGCGCCGGTGGCGCGGGCGATCTCGATCTGGCGTTTGGCGATGAGCGGGCGGGCGATAGAGGTGCCGAGCAGGTATTCGCCTTCGTAGATGGCGTTGCAGCGGAACATGGGGAAGACGAAATCGCGCACGAATTCTTCGCGCAGGTCGTCGATGAAGATGTTTTCCGGCTTGATGCCGAATTGCAGCGCTTTTTGCCGCGCCGGTTCCAGTTCCTCGCCCTGGCCGAGATCGGCGGTGAAGGTGACGACTTCGCATTGGTAGGTATCCTGCAACCATTTGAGGATCACCGAGGTATCCAGGCCGCCCGAGTAGGCGAGCACGACTTTCTTGACATCGCTCATCGTTGTATCCGTTTTATCCAGTCATTCAGTGCGTTCAACAGCGGAACAGCGGTTCACGCGCGCCGGACGGGTGCGCCGGCGTTTTCGTCGACGCGGCCCAGCACGAGGTATTCCATCAGCGCTTTTTGTGCGTGCAGGCGGTTTTCGGCTTCGTCCCAGACGACCGACTGCGGGCCGTCGATGACGGCGGCGGTGACTTCCTCGCCGCGATGCGCGGGCAGGCAGTGCATGTAGACGGCATCCGGCGCGGCTGCGGCCATCATTTTTTCGTTGACGCACCAGTTGGCGAAGGCTTGGCGACGCGCTTCGTTTTCGGCCTCGAAGCCCATGGATGTCCAGACGTCGGAGGTGACGAGATGCGCGCCCCGGCAGGCATCCATCGGGTTGTCGAACAGCTTGTAGTGGGCATCTCCGGCAAGACCGATTTTTCCTGGCTGGACGCCGTAGCCGGGCGGGGTCGAGACATGCACGCGAAAGTCCAGCACTTCAGCGGCCTGGAGCCAGGTGTTGCACATGTTGTTGCCATCGCCCACCCAGGCCACGGTCTTGCCCTGGATGGAGCCGCGATGTTCGATGAAGGTAAAGATGTCGGCGAGCGCCTGGCAGGGATGAAGCTCGTCGGT
>JAIRLA010000050.1 GCA_031259795.1 Azoarcus sp. | reverse complement strand
AAACGATACAAATTCTTTCTTCAGTGCCATTACATCCCTCGCTTTCCAGACCATTTTCCCTTCCTCCATGAAGACATGGTGGAAGGATAACAGTTGGGGAGGATGTTGTCGTATATATGAGGGACTATGTCCCCGGACGGTACACCGCCAAGCGGGGGAGGGAAGTCCATCGCAAGAACTCGTCATTGCGAGGAGCGAATCGACGCGGCAATCCATGCGGCGGCTCAACCTTCCGGGACGCCGGGGCTGTCTGCGGGGTCGGCTGGATGGCGTCGCCTCGCTCGCGATGACGTTTTCCCGATCCCTGAAATTGCGCGCTCGTATCACGTATCACACTGCCATGACGATCCGGGCGCGCGATTCTTCGCGTCCCGCGCCGTGCCGGGCGCGCCGTGCCAGACCGCTTCGCCGAGCAGATACGTCGCGGTCACGCAGCGGTCGTCGCCGAGCATCATCAAGGCGAAAAGGCGTTCCGGGAGCGTGGCGGCGCGGGAGGTTCGGTAAGCGAGCAGGGGGGTGGCCCGCGGGTCGAGGACGATGAAATCGGCTTCGCGTCCGGGGGCGAAGTTGCCGATGGCCTCATCCAGATAAAGCGCGCGCGCGCCGCCGAGGGTGGCGAGATAGAAACCCTGTTCGGGCGAAAGCGTCTGTCCGGCCAGTCGCAGCGCCTTGTAAGCCTCGTTGAGCGTTTGCAGCATGGAAAAACTCGTGCCCGCGCCGACATCGCTGCCGAGACCGACCCGCAGGCCGTGCGCCCGCGCTCTGGCCAGATCGAAAAGACCGGAGCCGAGGAAAAGATTGGAGGTCGGGCAAAAGCTCATGGCCGCGCCCCGAGCCGCCATGCACTGGCGGTCATCGTCGTCGAGCCAGATACAGTGCGCATAAATGGCGCGCGCGCCCAGCAAGCCGTGGCGCTCATAGACCGCCGCGTAACTGCGCGCCTCGGGGTGGAGGCGGGCCACCCAGGCAATCTCCCCGCGCTGTTCGGCGAGGTGCGATTGCAGGCGCAGGCCGGGAATTTCGGCGAATAGCCGCCCGGCCCGTTCCAGTTGCTCCGGCGTGGAGGTGGGGACGAAGCGCGGCGTTACGGCGTAGAGCAGGCGTTCGCAACCGTGCCATTTCTCGATGAGCGCGCGCGTGTGCGCATCGCCTTCGGCGGCATCGGCGTCGCGCAAGTCGTCCGGACAATTGCGATCCATCAGCGCCTTGCCGGCGACGAGGCGCATGCGGCGCGTCCGGGCCGCCATGAACAGGGCGTCGGCGGAAACCGGATGCACGGTGGCGAAAACCATCGCCGTCGTGGTGCCGTTGCGCAAAAGCTCATCACAGAAGAAGTCGGCGGCGGCGGCGGCGTGCGCGGGGTCGGCGAAACGGCGTTCGGCGGGATAGACATATGTTTCCAGCCAGGCGGAAAGCTCCCCGCCGGGACTGGCGATCATCCCGGTCTGGGCGTAATGCGCGTGCGTATCGACAAACCCGGGCAGGATCAGTTTGCCGCCGTGGTCGATGAAGCGGACATCGGCGGGCAGGCCGGGCCGCAACGCGCTGGCCTGCCCGCAGCGCAGGACGCGGCCTTCGGCGATGAGCAGGAGTCCGTCGGGAAAATGCTCGCACGCCGCCGCGCCCCGTTCGGCGGGATCGGCGACGAAATGCACGATTTCGCCGCGCACGGCGAGGAGAGGGGAGCGGCTGGACGAAAGCATGATCGCAAGGCGGGAAACAGAAAACAGCCGCCCGGATCACGGCTTCGGCGCGGCAAGGCATGGTAATGGGATCATACCGCGTCCGGCAAGGGCGTTTTCATGCGCCTGTCTTGGATCGACTGAAAGGCGGTGCGTTCCGGAAACGAAATTCTGGTCTCCGGACTCGGAAGTCATGATCAGCGTCGCTGCGCTCCACATGGAACGAACTGGATTGCCACGTCGATGCGCTCCTCGCAATGACGAGGGGGGGAGTACTCGCAGTTGTACAGCGGGGGAGGGGAATCCTCGTGCGCTCAGCATGGGCGCGCCAGAAAAAGCGTGGCGGAACGCCGCGCTTTTTCGTTCATTCACCGCCCGCCTCCGGACCGGGCGGTATGGCGGTTACAATGCGCCGTTTCAACGACGGCAATACCCGCGCACATGACATTCGACACATGGTGGCTGCTTTACCCTTTGCTCGGCGCCGTGGTGGGGTTTCTTGCGGGATTGTTCGGCATTGGCGGCGGCGGGCTCATGGTGCCGATGCTGACCACTTTTTTCCTCGCCCAGGGCTTTCCCCGCGAACAGGTGGTGCATATGGCGCTCGGCACGGCGATGGCCGCCATCGTGCCGACCTCGGTTTCCAGCCTGCGCGCGCACCATGCTCGCGGCGCGGTACGCTGGGACATCGTGCGCCGGATCACGCTTGGCATTTTCGTTGGTACCTTCGCCGGTACTTTCATCGCGGCGAGAATGGATACCGTGCCGCTGGCGCTGTTTTTCGCCTGCTTCATGGCCTTCGTCGCCAGCCAGATGTTGTACGGCGTCAAGCCAAAACCCGCGCGCGAACTGCCGGGCCGCGCCGGCATGAGCGCCGCCGGGCTTTTCATCGGCGCGGTTTCGGCGCTGGTGGCGATCGGCGGCGGCTCGCTTTCGGTGCCTTTCATGGTCTGGTGCAATGTCGAGACGCGCCACGCCATCGGCACTTCGGCGGCCATCGGTTTTCCGCTCGCGCTGGCGGGAACCGTGGGCTATCTGGTCAATGGCTGGGCGAGCGCGAATGCTCCTCCTCTCACCCTGGGCTACGTTTATCTGCCCGCCCTGTTGCTCGTGGGCGTGGTGAGCGTTTTCACCGCCCCGCTCGGCGCGGCCTGCGCTCACCGGCTACCCGTGCCGATATTGAAAAAAGCCTTTGCCGTCATGCTTATCCTGCTCGTGCTCAAGATGCTGCACGGCGTGTTCGGCTGATCGAGCCGTCGAGACTGCAAGGACTCGCATCGACGATGCGCCAACCCGGCGCTAATTTACGAGGAACGGCAGGTTGGCCGTGGCCGCCTTGCCGTCCTTGCCGCGCACGGTGATGAACAAGCGATATGCGCCAGGCGCTGCCGGGGCGCGGAAGCGCACGCCGCGGCTGTCGGCGGCGAGCACTTCCACGCCGACCGCGGGCGGCGCGGATTCGATGTCGCCGCCGCCGCGCAGTTCTTCGCCGGCTTCTTTCCGCAGCAGCCAACCCGTGACGAGCGCTTCACCGCGCGCATCGACTCCGGCGGAGACGATTTCTCCCGGCGCGAATTTGTCGGCGGCGATGCCGATGCCGAGGATGGTCGGCGCGGGTTGCGCGGGCGGACGGCCCCAGAGGGTGGCGAGCATGTCGGTCATTTCGGTGAGGCTGCCGTCGGTGAGCAGCAGGCTGTGCCAGGTCGAGGTCTGCTCCTGCTTCGCGCCCCACAGGAAGGGAAATACGCCGCGCACCTGCGGGTTTCCGTTCAGTTCGGCGAGAACGCGGCGAAAGTAGTCGGCTTTTTCGCGGCTGGTGAGTTCGACCGGCGCGCCCCAGGGTTTGCGCCCCGCCTGCCATTGCCCGAGCGGACCGAGTTCGGTGATGAGCAGGGGTTTGTCGATGCCCGCGGCGCGGATGCGTTCGCCAAGGCCAAACGCCGCTCCGGCATAGAGGTTGATGCCGATCATGTCGATATTGGCGCAACATGTGGCAAGCCGTGCCAGCCTGTCGCGGCCGCCGTCGACGGCCACCATTACCGTGGGATGAGCGGGATCGAGTTGCTTGACCACGCCGGCGAGGCGGTCGATCTCGCGCCATGCCGGCAAGGGATCGGGCATTTCATGTTCGACTTCGTTGCCGATGCCCCAGGCGAGAAGCGCCGGATGATTGCGATAACGCCGCACGAAGGCGCGGATGCGTTTTTCCTGCGCGGCGATGGCTTGCGGGTCGCCGAGGTCGAAACCGTGGCGCGGCAATCCGAGGGAGAGTCCCATGACCACGCCAAGCCCGAGCCTGTGGGCTTCGTCGAGCACCCAGGCGTCTTCTTCGCCATAGACGCGCACCGCGTTCGCGCCGGCGGCGGCGAGCTTTTCCAGCGCGGCGCGCTCGCCGGCAAAAGCCGCGCCTTGCCACCGCGGCGCGGGCGATGATGTTTTTTCGCCCGCCGCCAGCGCCGGGGACATCAATGCCGCCAGGAATGGAACGAGCCGGAACAGCAGCGGAATCTTCATCGTAGCTCCATCCAGATTGAAACCCCGCGCCCGCGGGGCGATTGTCGATTGTTTCCGGTCACCGGCCGGATTCCGGCCCCCGGCTTCACCCGCCGGCGTGCAGCGCCGCCAGTTGCCGGGCCATGATGTCGTGATTGAGCCAGAGCGTCGGCCCCGACGGCGCGGCGGCTTCGTTGAAGATCAGCGGCCCGCTGGCTTCGATGACATGGGCGCTCAGCAGGTCGGTAATGAGCGCGCCGCGCGTTTTGTGCCGCGCGGTAATGCCTTCGGCGGTGCCGATCATCAGTTCGGCAAGTTCGGCGGTATTGTCCATCGGCCAGGCGTCGAAGTCGCGGAAATGCTGCATGACTTCGCTGGTGTTGTAGGCGTCGAGCAGGGCGAGGATGTCGTCGAGCGCGGCAGGATCGGCGAGCAGGGCGCGGCAGGCCGCCCATTGCGCTTCGCCCCACGCGCCGCAGCCTTCGCGCCGATAGGCCAGCAGCAGCGGGAACAGCGACAGTTCGACGCCGACGAAGATGTCGGATGAGTTGGTGCGGATCTCCGGGCAGTTGAATACCGTGGCTTTCACTCCCCGCTCCCACGCGGCGCGGGCGATGGCTTCGAGGCGTTTCTTGGCGTGGCCCTGGGTGTAGTTCGTGTAGGTTTGCCACTGGTATCGGCCATCGATCAGTATTTCCGTGCCATGGTAGCCGTAGGCGGTGTAGCGCACTTGCCCGCCTTCGCCTTCGATGCGCGCGCGCAGGGCGGCGCTGCCGTCGAGCAGATAGGCGAAGGTATTGGCGGTGACTTCCTCGAAGTTCATCAGGTTGAGCTTGCCAAGGTCGCTGTCGAGCAAGGCGCGCGACGACATGAAACGCTCGCCGCGCCCTTTGTAGACGCGGTTGGCGATGGCAAGGAACACTTTGGCCTTGACCAGGCCGCCGGCCATGGTGTGGGCGAAAAGTACGTTCGCGCCGGGCGGGATCAGTGCGTCGACCTGGCGCATGGCTTCGGCGAGCGCCGCCTTGAAGCGCGCCGCGCCGGCTTCGCGGCAGGCGTCGATGCGGCGCCAGTCGAGCTTGTCCGACTGCCAGCTCTTGATCGTCATCGCGCCGGCCAGTTCGGTCGGCGTGGGGCCATCATCCGGCGCGTCGAGATCAAAGCCCGCCATCAGCGGCACATTGATGATGCGACCGCCCAGACCGGCTTCGGCGGCGGCAAGCTCTTCCGCATCGAGCGGGCGCAGGCGGTCGCCGGCTTCGCGCCGGCCCACGGTCATGCCGATCAGGGTCATGCCCGCGGCGCGCGCTTCGGCCACGAGGCCGTTGGCGTAACCACGCCCGAAAAGCTCGCCGAACAGGACGAAAACATCGCCTTTGCCGAACAGGCTCTGGCGGGACAGGGTGCGAAGGGAAACAGGAGCGCTCACGGCGAAAACCTCGGATCAAAGAGCGCGATTCTAAGGAAATGCGCGCTTATCGTCATGTCCGCCGCGCGGCAATGGATTCGCGCCGTCCGGAAAAGCGCCCCACGCCTCGCGTTCAGCGCATCGCGCGCAGGCGGGCGATGCGCTCTCCGGTCGGCGGATGGGTCGAAAACAGGCTGCGCAGGCCGCCGCCCGCGAGCGGGTTCATGATCATCATCTGTGCCGTGGCGGGGTGCTCTTCGGCGGCGGGGAACGGGATTCTCCTTGCGTAAGCCTCGATCTTGCCCAGGGCGCTGGCCAGCGCTTCGGGATCGCCGGAAAATTCGGCGCCGCCGCGGTCGGCGCCGAATTCGCGCGTGCGGCTCACCGCCATCTGGATCAACATCGCCGCCAGCGGCGCGAGCACCATGACCAGGATGGAGACGAGCGGATTGGCGGGACGGTTGCCGCTGCCGTTGCCGCGCCCTCCGAAAAGCATGCCGAACTTCGCCAGCAGCGCAATCGCGCCCGCGACAGTGGCGGCGATGGTGGAAATCAGGATATCGCGGTGCTTGACGTGGGCAAGTTCGTGCGCCATCACGCCGCGCAGTTCGCGCTCGGAGAGCAGCCGCAGGATGCCGGAGGTGGCGGCGACCGCGGCGTGTCCGGGATCGCGCCCGGTGGCGAAGGCATTGGGCTGCTCTTCGTCGATGATGTAGACCTTGGGCATGGGCAGGCCCGCGCGTTGCGACAGATCGTGCACGATGTTGTAGAGGTAGGGCAGGCTGCCGGCGTCGACCGGGCGCGCCCGGTACATCTTCAACACCATTTTGTCGGAGAACCAGTAGGCCCATAAATTCATGCCGCCCCCCAGGACGAGGGCGATCAGCATGCCCTGCTGGCCGCCAATGGCGTTGCCGGCCACGCCGAACAGGACGATGATGCCGGCCATCAGGATGGAGGTTTTCAGCCAGTTGCCGAACATGGTCTTTTCCTTTGTCTCTCTTCGCGGAGGCAACAGATGAGGACAAAAATCGCCGGATTCAAGTTTCCATCGACGAAACCGGCGCGAACCTGTCTCCGGGCGCGAGCGGAAAACCCCGCAGGAATTCCCCCGCCGCCATGCGCCGGCTGCCCGGACGTTGCAACTCGGTAACGCACAGCGCGCCTTCGCCGCATGCCACCACCAGTCCGGAGTCGTCGGCGCGCAGGACGCTTCCCGCTTCGCCCCGCGCCGCCACGAGCCGCGCCGCCCATAATTTGACCGTGGTATCGCGCAGATGGCCGAAAGCGCCGGGGAAAGGATTGAAAGCCCGCACGGCGCGCTCCAGCTCGCGCGCGGGGCGCCGCCAGTCGAGTCCGGCTTCGGCGCGGGTGATCTTGCCGGCGTATGTCGCGCCATCCGCCGGCTGCGGTTCGGCAGGCAATTCGCCGGCGGCCAATCGCGCCAGCGCTTCGACAATGGTTTCGGCGCCAAGGCGGGCGAGTCTGTCGTGCAAGCTGGCGGCGCTGTCGCCGGAGGCGATCCGCATCGTCCGGCGCAGCAGCATCGGCCCGGTATCGAGTCCGGCGTCCATTTGCATGATGGTGACGCCGGTTTCGGCGTCGCCCGCCTCGATGGCGCGCTGAATCGGCGCCGCGCCGCGCCAGCGCGGCAGGAGGGAAGCGTGGATGTTGAGGCAGCCCAGGCGCGGCAGCGTCAAGACTTCAGGCGGCAGGATCAGGCCATAGGCGGCCACCACCAGCACATCGGCGCGGCTTGCCGCGAGCCGCGCGCGCTGCTCTTCGGTGCGCAGGCGCTCCGGCTGGTCGATGGCGAGGCCGCGCGCCAGCGCGAGCCGCTTGACCGCGCCGGGCGCGAGTTTCATGCCGCGTCCGGAAGGGCGGTCGGGCTGGGCCAGCACCAGCGGCACCACATGGCCGGCGGCGAGGATCGCTTCGAGGGCGTGGGCGGCGAATTCCGGCGTACCGGCAAAGGCCACGCGCAAGGGGAGCATCATGGACAACGGGCAATCTTCCGGAAAAATGGAACGGCGGCGAGACTGAGACAGTGGCGGACAAATCCCGCTTCAGCCCGCGGCCTGGGGCGCTTCCTGCGCCTGCTTGAGCAGGCGGGTCCTGATCCGGCCCTGCTTGAGGCGCGACAGGTATTCGACGAACACCTTGCCATCGAGGTGGTCGAGTTCGTGCTGGATGCACACCGCGAGCACGCCGTCGGCCTCCAGTTCGAAAGGTTCGCCATTTCCGTTGAGTCCCCGCACCTTGATTTTTTCAGCGCGCCGGACCGTCTCGCGCACACCGGGAACGGAAAGGCAGCCTTCATCACTGTTGCATTCTCCCAACTTTTCAACAATCTCGGCATTGATGAAAACCAGCGGCCCGCTGCGGTCCTCGCTCACGTCGACGACCGCGATTCGCTTGTGGACATTGACCTGTGTGGCGGCAAGACCGACGCCCGACGCTTCGTACATGGTCTCGGTCATGTCGCGGATGAGTTGTCGTATCGAGTCGTCCACCGCCTCGACCGGAGCGGCCTTGACGTGCAAACGCGGATCGGGAAAGCGTAGAATAGGTAATAGAGCCATGAAAGCCTTGCTGAAAGAAGTTGTTACGTGCAAAATCCTTCACTGCATTAACATGATTGGTCACTGTGTGGTAAACCCTTGTAGTAACGTCACGCCCAAGCGTTGTGAAGTCTTACGAGTTATTTTGTGTTCACTCGTCGCGTTAACGGTTGCCGGCCATGCGGCTGGCGGCGTTTTCAGGTTAACATAAGCGACCCGCATCAAACAGGAAGCGAACAATGTCCAAAATTATATCTTCTCTCGTCGCCAGTATCGCGGTTCTGGTCAGCAGCAACGTACAGGCCGCGCCCCCCGCCATCGCGGACAATGCGCCGGATTCTTACACTGTGGTGAAGGGGGATACCCTATGGGGCATCTCCGGCCGCTTCCTGCAAGAACCCTGGCGCTGGCCGGAAGTCTGGCAAATGAACGAGGCCCAGATCAAGAATCCGCACCTCATCTATCCGGGCCAGGTCGTCGTGCTCGATCGCAGCGGGGCGACTCCGCGACTGCTGATCGGCAAGGCCATCGGCAACAGCAAGCTCGAACCGCGCATCTACAACACGCCGATCGACGAAGCCGTCTCGACCATCCCGCTGAAAGTCATCGCGCCTTTCCTCACCCGGCCCCTGGTCGTCGACAGCGCGAAAATCGAGAATGCGGCCACGATCGTCGCCACCGAAGTCAGCCGCGTCTATCTGGCCCAGGGCGACACCATCTTCGCCAAGAACGTCGCCGAAGGCGTCGACAGCTGGTCGATCTTCCGTCCGGCCAAACCGCTCGTCGACCCGGTCAGCGGCAAGCAGCTCGGCTACGAAGTGCAATATCTGGGTTCCGCCAAGGTGACCGAGCGCACCAGTCCGACGACACTCGAAATCGTCGACGCGGTCGAGGAAATCGGCACCGGCGACCTGATGCTGCCGACCGAAGGCGAACTGATCTTCTCCTACGCGCCGCACGCGCCCAAGGAGACCATCGACAGCCGGTTGATTTCGATCTATCGCGGCGTCGCCGAAACCGGCAAGCTGAGCGTGGTCGCGCTGAGCGCCGGCAAGCTCGACGGCCTCGAAGCCGGACACGCGCTGGCGTTGTTCCGCAACCGCGGCACCACGACCTACAAGGAAGGCACGAAGAAGGAAACCTACGTCCTGCCCGAGAAACGCTACGGCACGGCGCTGGTGTTCCGCGTCTTCGATCATGTCGCCTACGCCCTGATCATGGATACCGATGGTCAGGCATCGATTGGCGACGCCGTCCGTAATCCCTGAGCCGGTTCTCTGGCCGGTTCGTCGACATGCGGCAAGCCCACGATGGTGAGCTTGCCGCGTGGCTCCGGTTCTCACTGACCCCGGCAGGCCCAAGGCAGCAGCGCAAACTGCTCGCCGCCTTCGGTCTGCCGGGGAATATTTTTGCCCAGTCACACAGCGCGCTCGCCAGCATTGCCGGCATCGACATCGCCAACGCGCTTCTCGCCGGCCCCGATCCGGCGATTGTCGATGCCGCGCTCGCCTGGGCGGACGAGGATGACAATCACATCCTCACCCTGGCCGACGCCGCCTATCCACAGACCCTGCTCGAAATCGCCGATCCGCCGCCTGTCCTTTATGTCAAAGGCGATTTGACCTTACTCGGGCGTCCGGCGCTGGCGATGGTAGGCTCCCGCACAGCCACCGCCCAGGGCGAAGCCAACGCCGAAGCCTTCGCCCGCGCCCTGAGCGCGGCGGGACTCACCATCATCAGCGGGTTGGCGCTCGGCATCGACGCCGCCGCCCATCGCGGCGCGCTCGCCGCCGAAGAAGGGCGCACGATAGCGGTCATCGGCACCGGCATCGACCGTATCTACCCGGCGGGCAACGCCGCCTTGGCGCGCGAGATCGCCGCTCATGGCGCGATCGTCAGCGAGTTCCCCCTCGGCATGCCGCCGCTGCGCCAGAATTTCCCGCGCCGCAATCGCTTGATCGCCGGACTTTCGCTGGGAGTATTGGTCGTTGAAGCCGCGCTCGACAGCGGCTCGTTGATTACCGCCCGTCTCGCCAGCGAAGCGGGACGCGAGGTTTTCGCCATTCCCGGCTCCATTCATTCGCCGCTGGCGCGCGGCTGCCATCGCCTGATCCGCGAAGGCGCCAAACTGGTCGAAATCGCCGAAGATGTTTTCGAAGAGTTGCGCGGCAGCCTCGGCGACAGTCTGCCGCGGCAAGCGGATATCCCCAGGCGGCCTGTATCGCCATCCCCTCGCCGTTCATCCGCCGCGCGACCCGTTGCCTCCTCCGCATCGACCGTTCCCCTCCCGCTCGAGAATATCGCGCCGGAAGCCGCCCGCATACTGGAGGCGCTCGCTGGCGAAGCTCGCGATATCGACAGCCTGGCTCTCGCCACCGGTTTTACCGTTGAAACCCTGTACGCCCACCTGCTCACGCTGGAACTGGAAGGCGCAATCGTCCGCCAACCCGGCGGCGGCTTCGCGCGTCTGCACACGTTGCGCGTTTCCTGACCGATACGGGTTTGTAATCTTCCCGCGCTATCTTCCCGCACCGGGCAAAATGTTGGCGTGGAGGGGCAGCCCGCGCCAACGATTGGAAGCGCTTTCGTGCTTCCTGACACACCCCGCGTTTGCTTTTTCTTGCTACCTGCTTGCAAATTTTTCCAATGCATCCTTATCATCCGCCGCTCAACCATACTGACGGCCAATTACCCGACATCGCCGGACCGGCATGAGTAAACAACTGATCATCGCGGAAAAACCTTCGGTGGCGCAGGACATCGCCCGTGCGCTGGGCGGTTTCACCAAGGAAAAGGACTATTTCGAGTCCGCCGACTACGTGCTGTCGT
>JAIRLA010000048.1 GCA_031259795.1 Azoarcus sp. | reverse complement strand
ATCCGCGCACCCCGGCACTCGATTATTTCCTGCTGGAAGCTTTCGACCAGCCGTGGAAACTCGACGCCGAAGGCTGGGGCGGCGCTTATTGGGGCATGTATTACGCCGACCGCGAACGGGGGGCGAAATACCCGCTCAAGGGCGATATCGAGAATCCATATTGGTCGGCCAAGGCGATTAATGCCGCGATCATCGCCTTCCTGCCGATGTTCCTCATCGTCTTCTTCCTGCCCGGCTGGAACATCGCGGGGCGCGTGTTTCTCGCCGTGATGATCCAGGCGTGCGTATCGACGCTGATCATCGGCCTCAACATCCCCGTGGAAAAATATCTCGGCCAGCGCGATCTCATCGGCCTGGTCATACTCATCGGCGCGACCTGCCTCACCATCGCGGTATTGCTCTCGCATGGTTTCGAGTTCGGCGAGATCCTGTTCAAGCGCCGCTGGCAACGGCGTTTCATGCCCTTGCCGCCCCACGGCGCGGACGAACAGCCGTTCGTCTCCATCCACCTTGCCTGCTACAACGAACCGCCGGAAATGGTGATCGCCACCATCGACAGCCTCGCGGCGCTCGATTACAGCAATTTTGAAGTGCTGGTGCTCGACAACAATACTCGCGACGAGGCCTTGTGGCGCCCGCTGGAGAAACGCTGCGCCGAACTGGGGCCGCGCTTCCGTTTCTTCCACTTGATGAACTGGCCCGGATTCAAGGCCGGCGCGCTCAATTACGGGCTACAGGTCACCGATCCGCGCGCCGGGATCGTCGGCGTGGTCGATGCCGATTACGTGGTCGATCCGCAATGGCTGGCCCATCTGGCGCCGCATTTCGATAAGGCCGACGTGGCCGTGGTGCAAGCGCCGCAGGCGCACCGCAATTGGGAAACGCAGCCTTTCCGCCGCATGTGCAATTGGGAGTTCGACGGTTTTTTCCGCATCGGCATGCACCACCGCAACGAGCGCAACGCCCTCATCCAGCACGGCACCATGACGCTGGTGCGCCGGCAGGCTCTCGAAGAAGTGGGCGGCTGGTCGGAGTGGTGCATCTGCGAGGACACCGAACTGGGATTGCGCCTGATCGAGAAAGGCTACGACACCCGTTATGTCGACCACATTTTCGGGCGCGGCCTCACGCCATCGGACTTCGCCGCGATCAAGGGCCAGCGCTTCCGCTGGGCCTTCGGCGCCATGCAGATTCTCAAGGCCCACCTGCCCAGGATACTCGGGCGCAGCGCGCTGAATTTCGCCCAGCGCTACCACTTCCTCACCGGCTGGTTTTCCTGGCTCGGCGACGCCCTGCAACTCCTCTTCGCCTTCGGCAGCCTGTTCTGGACGCTCGGCATCCTCGCCTTTCCCAAGGCGTTCAGCCTGCCGGTCGCCATGCTGGCCTTGCCCGTTCTCGGCTTCATGGCCTTCAAGGCCGCGCTCGGCCCCATCCTTTACCGCCGCACCATGGCCTGTCCGTGGCGCGACATCCTCGGCGCCTCGATTCTTTCGGTCGGACTGGCGCACACCATCGCGTGCGGGGTCTTCACCGGCCTCGTCAAGAAGAAGGGGGTTTTCGTCGTTACCCCGAAAGGGTGGAAAGCCAAGGGCGCATTCGCCTTTTTCAGCCCGATCCGGGAAGAACTCGGCCTCCTGGGCGCACTTGTCCTCGCCATTGCCGCACTGTTCCTGGCGCGCGGCGCCAATGATCTCGAAATGCGCCTGTGGGTCGGCATACTGGCCCTGCAATGCATTCCCTATCTGGCGGCGCTCGCCTGCCAGATCGCGGCCTATTTGCCGGAGCGGCAATCGTCCGCCCATTTGCCTAAACCGGGCCGTGAACTTCTTCCAGCCCCTTGATTAACAAGCCATCCATAATGTACAGGCCTCGTGACAACTGCCGTAAAGAACCATGACCCGCGACCGGATTCTTCTGCTATATGGTTTTCTTACCCTGTTGGCGGCGGGGCTGGTGGCGATGCTTGTGCTCCCGGAAGACGCGGTCGAAACTCCGCCGCCTTCTTCCTCCGCGGCGTCCATGCAGGAAAAGCCTTTCCACATGGGCGAGCAGCTTGGCGCGATCCGTCCCATTCCCACGCTCCCGGCGGAAGAGCTTCAATCCGGCAAGGCGTTGCTGGGCGAAAAGCTGTTCAACGATCCGCAGCTTTCGGGCGACGGCACCGTCTCGTGCGCGACCTGCCACATTCTCGCCCAGGGCGGCGACGACGGACTCAAGGTTTCGACCGGCGTGGGCGGCGCCACCGGCGACGTCAATGCTCCGACCGTATTCAATACGGTATTCAATTTCCGCCAGTTCTGGGACGGGCGCGCCATGAATCTTTCAGAGCAGGTCGACGGCCCGCTGCTGAATCCTTCCGAAATGGCCAGCAATTGGGCCATCGTCATCCGCCGCCTCAACGACAGCGCCTCCTACCGCAAGGCATTCGGACGCGAATACAACGGGGTCATCAGCGAAGAAACCGTCACCGACGCCCTGGTCCGCTACGAAACCACGCTGCTCACGCCCAATGCGCCCTTCGACCGCTTCCTCGATTGCCAGAACCTGAAAAGCGATCGCGCCGACTGCGAATCCGATGCCATCACCGCGGAAGCCCGCGAAGGCTACCGCCGCTTCTCCGACTACGGCTGCATCAGTTGCCATCAGGGCGTCAACATCGGCGGGAACTTCTTCCAGCGATTCGGCGTGATGGGCGATTATTTCGCCGATCGCGGCAATGCCACCGAAACCGACCTGGGCCGCTACAACATCACGCACCGCGACGAAGACCGCTATGTGTTCAAGGTTCCGAGCCTGCGCAACGTCGCGGTCACCGCGCCCTATTTTCATGATGGCAGCGTCGCCTCTCTCGATCAGGCGATCGACATCATGGGGCGTTACCAGCTTGGCCGCGCCCTGTCCGCGGAAGACCGTCGCTATATCGCCGCCTTCCTCGAAAGCCTGACGGGAGAATTCCGCGGAGAACGCTTGCAGCCATGAGCATCGACAGCCAGGCGGGAGAGACGCCCAAAAACGCGACAGCCGCCGGGGGCCCGCCCGCCGCGCCATTTCGCAGGGGATTCGTGCAGGCGCTGGTGCTGGTGGCGGCGGCCACGCTCACGCTGTTGTGGCTGTTCGGCAACGCCGACGCGGTCTCGCCCATCGAACACCAGAACTATTCCCGGGAGCTGCGCAGCATCCACCAGATCGACGCCGAAATCAACGCCGCCGTACTGGCCGTCCGTTTCGGCCTCTACCAGAATTTCGACGCCATCACCCAGGGCGCCCGGGACATCGCCCGCGTGATCGAAACCCTGCGCCGCACCCCGGATTTCCTCTCCGGCAGCGACACCCGCCGCATTCTCGACAAGGTCGACGAATTCAGCAAACTGATGCAGATCAAGAACGAAGACATCGAGCGCTTCAAGAGTCAAAACGCGGTGTTGCGCAATTCGACCCACTATTTCCCGGTCGCGGTCAAGAACGCCCAGGCGCTCGACATTCCCGCGCCCCTGCGCACCGAACTCGACATGCTGGCCAACGAAGTGCTGAATTACATGGTACTGGGCGACGGCGAACTCGCCGCGCATATCCGCAGGCACATCGAAGCGCTCGAACGCGCCAGCCGCGACCTTTCGCCCGACGCCGCCGCGGCCATGCGCAACATTTTCACCCATGCCCAGATCATGGAAAACCGCAAGGCGATGGTCGACAAGCTGCTGCACGACATCATCAGCATCGGCAGCACTTCCCAGGGCGAGCAGATCATCCAGATTTACAACTCCGGTTATGAGCACGCCACGAGCCAGGCGCACGTCTACCGGGTGCTGCTTTTCGTCGCCGCGCTCGTGCTCGCCCTCTACCTGGTACTGGTTTTCGCCCGCCTGGGCCGCGCCACCCGGGCATTGCGGGATTCCAACCACAACCTCGAACAACGCATCGGGGAATTGCACCGCGCCCAGGCCAATCTCAAACTCTACGCCACGGTATTCACCAGCGCGGCCGAAGGCATGGTCATCACCGACGCGCGCGCCCGGATACTGGTCGCCAACCCGGCCTTCACCGTCATCACCGGCTACGAACTCGACGACATTCGTTCGAGGCCGCCGTCGCTGCTCAGTTCGGGCCAACATGCGCCGACGTTCTACCACGACATGTGGAAAGCATTGAACCGGCGCGGCAAATGGCAGGGCGAAATCTGGAACAGGCGGCGCAACGGCGAGATATACCCCGAATGGCTGTCGATCACCGCGGTGCGCGACGGCGAGGGCAACATCAGCCACTACATCGGCGTGTTCTCCGACATGACCGAACGCAAGCGGACGGAAGCCCACATCCAGCACCTCTCGCACCACGATCCGCTCACCAACCTGCCCAACCGCCTGCTCATGCAGGAGCGCCTGAACGAAGCCATCACCCAGTCGCGGCGCATCAATTGCCAAACAGCGGTGCTCTTTCTCAACCTCGACCGTTTCCGCAACATCAACGACACCCTCGGCGCCGAACTGGGCGACGCCCTGCTCCAACAGGTCGCGCACCGCAGCCAGGGCCTGCTGCGCGACACCGACACCGTCTCCCGTCTCGGCGGAGACGAATTCGTCTTCATCCTGCCCGACATCAACCAGCCGCAGGACGTGGCCAGCATCGCGCGCAAGCTGCTCACCAGCATCGGCCGCCCCTACCTGCTGGGCGAACACGACATCACCATCACCGCCAGCATCGGCATCGCCATCTCCGACGCCGACGGCAACACGGCGGCGGAACTGCTGCGCAACGCCGACGCGGCCATGAGCCGCGCCAAGGAAGACGGACGCAACAATTTCCGTTTCTACTCCGCCGACATGAACACGTCGACGCTCGGCGACCTCCTGCTCGAAAACCAGTTGCGCGGCGCGATCGAACACAACGAACTCGAACTCCATTACCAGCCCAAGGTGGACGCCCGCAACGGCGTCCTGCAAAGCGCCGAGGCGCTGCTGCGCTGGCGCCATCCCGAACAGGGAATGATCCCGCCCAACCGCTTCATCCGCCTGGCCGAGGAATCCGGTCTCATCGTGCCCATCGGCGAATGGGTGCTGCGCACGGCCTGCCAGCAAATCCACGATTGGCGCAAGGCCGGCCTGCCCGTGGTGCCGATCGCGGTCAACCTGTCGGCGCAGCAATTCCTGCAAAACGATTTGCCGGTACTGGTGGGCGAGAGCCTCGGCGCCGCCAGCCTCGAACCCGAACTGCTCGAACTCGAACTGACCGAATCCATGTTGATGCGCAATGTCGAGCGCACCGTGGATATGCTCGCCCGCCTGCGCGAGATGCGGGTGGGGCTGTCGATCGACGACTTCGGCACCGGCTATTCCTCCCTGTCCTACCTCAAGCAGTTCCAGGTCAACGTGCTGAAAATCGACCAGAGCTTCGTGTCCGACATCCACGACACCGACGCCGACGGCAAGATCGCCGTCGCGGTGATCGGCCTCGCCCACGCGCTGGGCCTCAAGGTGGTCGCCGAAGGCGTGGAAACCGAAAAGCAGCGCGCCTTCCTGCTCGATCACGACTGCGACATCTTCCAGGGCTATCTCTTCAGCCGCCCGCTCTCCGCCGCCGATTTCGGCAAAAAA
>JAIRLA010000032.1 GCA_031259795.1 Azoarcus sp. | reverse complement strand
CCAAACGGCGCGAAGCGGCGCTGATCCGGTCCGATTCTTGATTCCCGACCCCTGATCCCTGAACTAATGCACAAAAGCAGCTCCGGACAGACGGAAAACACCTGTATCTTCCTGCCCGGGCATGGCGGTATCTTCATCCGGTCGGGCATCGCCATGCCTTTTCTCGAAGTTCATTGATACAGATTCTCTTGATATGTCTACTCCCGCGATTCAAAATGTTGTCATTCTCGGCGCTACGGGTTCGGTCGGCGCGAGCGCGCTCGATGTCATCTCCCGCAATCCGGAGCGTTATTCGGTATTCGCGCTCACGGCTCATCATCAGGTCGAGCGTCTGGCGCGTTTGTGCCTGCGTCATTCTCCGCGCTATGCGGTGATAGCGGATGAGGCCGCGGCCAACCATCTGCGGCGTTTGTTGAGGGCCGCTTTCAGTACGACGGAGGTGCTCTGCGGCGCGCAGGGCTTGTGCGAGGTGGCGCGCGCGCCCGCAGCCGGTACGGTATTGGCGGCGATCGTCGGCGCGGCCGGTCTCGAACCGGCGCTGGCCGCCGTGCGCGCCGGCAAGAAGGTGTTGCTCGCCAACAAGGAGGCGCTGGTGGTGTCGGGACAGCTTTTCATGGATGCGGTGGAGTCCTCCGGCGCATGTTTGTTGCCCATCGACAGTGAGCACAATGCGATCTTCCAGTCCTTGCCCGCGCATTACCAGCGCGATCCGGAGGCGGCGGGGGTGCGCCGTATCCTGCTCACCGCTTCGGGGGGGCCGTTCCGCAATACGCCGCTCCAGGCGCTGGAAGCGGTGACGCCGGAGGATGCCTGCGCTCATCCGGTATGGAATATGGGGCGCAAGATTTCGGTCGATTCCGCGACCATGATGAACAAGGGGCTGGAGGTGATCGAGGCGCGCTGGTTGTTCGGCACGCCGGCCAACCGGATCGAGGTTGTCATCCATCCGCAGAGCGTGGTGCATTCGATGGTCGATTATGTCGATGGTTCGGTCATCGCCCAGTTGGGTAATCCCGATATGCGCATTCCGATCGCGCATGCCCTGGCCTGGCCGGAGCGGGTTCATTCGGGGGTGAGCGCGCTCGATCTTTTCAGCATTGCCACCCTGAACTTCGAGCGCCCGGCGTTCGAGCGCTTTCCGTGTCTCGCCTTGGCTTACCAGGCGATCGAAGCCGGGGGAACGATGCCCGCCGCGCTCAATGCCGCCAATGAAGAGGCGGTAGCGGCGTTCCTCGACCGCCGTCTGGGTTTTTGCCGTATCAGCGAGGTGATCGCCGCCACGCTGGAGCGGGCGGAACGCGATGAAGCGAGTACACTCGAAGCTGTATTGGAAGCCGACGCGCGCGCGCGGGAAGTCGCCCGCGGCGAGATCGGCAAACGAGGTCCTTCATGAGTATTCTCACCAGCTATGTCATTCCTTTTCTCATTGCCCTGGGGCCGCTGATCCTGGTCCATGAGTTGGGACATTATCTGGCCGCGCGCTGGTGCGGGGTCAAGGTGCTGCGCTTTGCCATCGGTTTTGGCCGTCCATTGTTCAAATACCGCGCCGGGGCGGACGGCACCGAGTGGGTGCTGGGGATATTTCCGATCGGCGGTTATGTCAAGATGCTCGATGAGGGCGAGGG
Organism: Azoarcus sp.; assembly: GCA_031259795.1. GTDB lineage: Bacteria > Pseudomonadota > Gammaproteobacteria > Burkholderiales > Rhodocyclaceae > WRNU01. The sequence continues at coordinate 10,208 of JAIRLA010000032.1, read as the reverse complement.
CGAGGTGGCCGGGCATGAGGCGCACCGCAGCTTCAACCGCCAGACGGTGGGGCGGCGCTTCGCCATTACCGCCGCCGGGCCGCTTTTCAATTTGCTCCTGGCCGTTGTCCTTTATTGGGGTTTGTATGTGGTCGGCGGCGATGAACTGCGCCCGATCGCCGCGCTGACCGAGGCGCCCGCCAGCGTGGCGCGCGCCGCCGGGGTGGAGGAGGGCGATCTGGTGTTGAGCGTCGATGGCGAGGCGGTGGAAAGCTGGCGGGATTTGAGCTGGAAGTTGTTGAACCGCGCGGTCGACCGTAGGGAGACGGTTCTGCGGGTGCGCACGGCGGCGGGGGACGAGGCCGAACGGATGCTCGATTTGCGCGGGTTTTCTCTCGATGACGCGGGCAAGAAGAATCCGATCGCGCTCATGGGCCTGCGGGCGCAGCTTCCTCCCGCGCGCATTGCCCGGGTGGGAAAAGGCGCGGCGGCCGACAGGGGCGGTCTGCGCGAGGGCGATGAGATCGCCGCCATTGATGGCAAGTCGACGCCGACGAGCGGGGACGTCATCGAGGCCGTGCGCGCTTCGCCCGGGCGGGCGCTGGTGTTTACCGTGCGCCGCGGCGGGGAGAGGCATGATTTTGTCGTCACGCCGGACGCGAGGGAGGAGGGCGGCGAGCGCATCGGCTTCATCGACGCGCGTTTCGATCTGGCGCGTCTCGATCATCTGTTCGTCACGGTGCGCCATGGGCCGCTCGATGCGTTGGCGAAGGCGATAGGCCTGACCGGGGAAACATGCGTCCTGAGCCTGAAGACCATCGGGCAGATGATTACCGGCGATATTTCGCCGAAAAATATTTCCGGCCCCATCACGATCGCCGATATTGCCGGGAAGTCGTCGCAGCACGGGTTGTCGCCCTTCATCCGCTTGCTGGCGTTCATCAGCATCAGCCTCGGCGTGCTCAATTTGCTGCCGGTGCCCGTGCTGGACGGCGGACATTTACTGTATTATGCACTGGAATTTATCCGGGGCAGGCCGCTTTCCGCGCGTGTCGTGGAGCTTGGCCAGCGCATCGGCCTGACACTCCTGCTCACGCTCATGGCGTTTGCCCTTTACAACGACATCAACCGTCTCATACCCGCATGAATTACACGCGACTTCCCGGGCTGATCGCGGCCCTTTTCGTTTCCGCCCCGGCCCTGGCTTTCGATCCTTTCACAGTCAAGGACATTCGCGTGGAGGGCCTGCAACGAACCGAGGCGGGGACGGTGTTCAACTACCTGCCGGTGAAGGTCGGCGACGTTTTCGACGAGGGGCGGGCCGCCGAGGCGATCCGCGCCCTGTTCGGCACGGGGTTTTTCCGTGATGTGCGCATCGAGACCGACGACGGCGTGCTGGTCGTGGTCGTCGATGAACGCCCGGCCATCGCCCGCATCGACTTCGTCGGCGTCAAGGAGTTCGATGCCGACGCGCTCAAGAAAGGATTGCGCGAGATCGAACTGGCGGAGTCGCGCACGTTCGACCGCGCCCTTCTCGACCGCGCCGAGCAGGAGATCAAGCGCCAATATCTCGGACGGGGCAAGTACGGCGCGACTGTCACCACCACGGTGACGCCGCTCGAACGCAATCGCGTCGGCATTACGTTCAGTGTGGACGAGGGCGACATCGCCCGTATCGGCCAGATCAAGATCGTTGGCGCCAAGGTGTTCAAGAGCGGCGATCTGCTCGATCTCTTCGAGCTTTCCACGCCGGGCTGGCTGACCTGGTATACCAAAAACGACCAGTATTCGCGCCAGAAGCTGGCCGCCGATCTCGAACGCCTGCGCTCGCACTATCTCGATCGCGGTTATCTCGATTTCAATATCGAATCCACCCAGGTCTCCATCACGCCGGACAAGAAGAGCATCTACATCACGATCAATATCCACGAAGGCGAGCGCTATACCGTCACGGGCGTGCGCTATACCGGCGATCTGGTGCTGCCCGAGGCGGAATACCTGAAGCTGACCTCCGTCCATCCGGGCGAGGTTTTTTCGCGCGAGCGCCTGACCGAGACCACCAAGGCGATCACCGACCGCCTGGGCAATGAGGGCTACGCCTTCGCCAATGTCAATGCCACGCCCGAGGTCGACAAGGACAAGCGCGAAGTCGCGTTTACCATTTTTGTCGATCCCGGCCGCCGCGTGTACGTGCGCCGCATCAACGTGAGCGGCAACACCAAGACGCGCGATGAGATCATCCGCCGCGAAATGCGGCAAATGGAAAGCGCCTGGTATGACGCGGCGGCGATCAACCGCTCGCGCACGCGCATTGACCGGCTCGGATTTTTCGACGAGGTCACGGTCGAGACGCCGCCGGTGGCGGGCACGACCGATCAGGTCGATGTCGATTTCGCGGTCAAGGAGCGGCGAACCGGCAACCTGATGCTCGGGGCGGGTTATTCCAGCTCCGAAAAGATCGTGCTGTCGGCCTCGGTGTCGGAGCGCAATCTTTTCGGTTCCGGCAACAACGTGGTGCTGGGGGTCGACACCAGCAAGTCGAGCCGCACCATTTCGCTTTCCTTCACCAATCCGTATTACACCGTCGATGGCGTGAGCCTGGGGTGGGATCTTTACCATCGTACTTACGATCCCTCGCAAACCTACTCGATCTCGCGCTACAAGACCGTATCGAACGGCGTCGGCCTGCGCGTGGGCTACCCGATCGCCGAAGACGACAGCATCAGTTTCGGCGTGGGCGTCGACCGCACCAAGATCAACACCTACGCGGACAGCCCGGAACAATATCTACAGTTCTGCCGCGATTTCGATTGCAGCGACGAAAGCGGCATCGGCACGGTCTCCGTGAGCAGCCTGCTGCTGACCGCGGGCTGGGGGCGCGACAGCCGCGACAGCTTCCTCTATCCGACCAGGGGCGTCTATCAGCGCATCTACGGTGAAATCGCGGCGCCGCCGGCGGAACTGCGCTATGGCAAGCTCAATTATCAATACCAGCGCTGGTTCCCGTTCGGGCGCGATTATGCGTTGATGCTCAACAGTGAACTGGGCTGGGCCAAGGGCTACGACGGCAAGCCCGTACCGTTCTACAAGAACTTTTTCGTCGGCGGCATCGGTTCGGTGCGTGGTTATGAGCAAAGCTCGCTGGGGCCGAAAGACTCCGAGGGCGATGCGGCCGGGGGTACGCGCAAGATCGTCGGCACCGCCGAATTCTTCTTCCCGATGCCGGGATCGGGACATGACCGTTCGTTCCGCATCTCGACTTTCGTCGATGCCGGTTACGTCTGGGGCAAGGACCCGGACACGGGCGATGATGCGCGCATCAGGCTCGGCGATTTGCGTTATAGTGCCGGACTGGCATTATCGTGGAATTCGCCAATCGCTCCGCTCAAGTTCAGCCTGGGTTTCCCCCTGCGGAAAAAAGACGGCGACGAGGCGGAGCCCTTCCAGTTCCAGCTTGGCGCGACATTCTGAATGCGCGCCGCGGGAATCAGAAACGACTTTTGGATTTGGAGATTACGCGTGAAAGTTTTTACCCTTTCTTCCGTGCTTGTTCTGGCTTTGATGGGAATCGCGCCGCCGGCGTTCGCGGACGTCAAGATTGGCTTTGTCAACTCCGACCGGGTGATGCGCGAGGCCGCGCCCGCGGTGCGCGCCCAGCAGCGGATCGAGAAGGAGTTCGAGAAGCGTGACCAGGAATTGCAGCGCATGGCCAAGGACTTGCAAATGCTCCAGTCCGATCTGGAACGCAGCGGAGCGAAGGCGTCCGAGGCCGACCGCCGCAACAAGGAGCGCGCCTTCAACGATCTCAACCGCGATTTCCAGCGCAAGCAGCGCGAGTTCCGCGAGGATCTCAACCAGCGCCGCAATGAGGAGCTGGCCTCGGTGCTCGAAAAAGCCAACCGCGCCATCAAGCAGATCGCCGAAAGCGAGAATTACGACGTTATTCTCCAGGACACGGTCTACGCCAGCCCGCGCATCGACATCACCGACAAGGTGGTCAAAGCCTTGACGGACGCCAAATAAGGGCGCCGGTAGTGCTGCGGATCGATGCGCTCGTCGCCGCGCTGGGCGGCGAGCTGGTTGGCGATGGCGGCGTGCCGTTGCGCCGCGTGGCGACGCTGGAGCAGGCGGGCGAGGGCGACCTGGCGTTCCTCGCCAATCCGAAATATCTCGCGCGCCTGAAATCCAGTCGCGCGGCGGCCTTCATCGTCGGGCCGGCGCATCGCGGCGCGGCGGCCGGCAGGCCGTGCATCGTCACGGACGACCCCTATCTCTATTTCGCCCGCGCCTCCCAACTCTTCAATCCCGCGCCGCCGCTCGCGCCCGGCGTGCATGCGCGCGCTTCGGTGCGCTGCCCGGCGCCCGCCACGGCGGCAATCGCCGCCGGCGCCGTGGTGGAGGAGGGCGCTTCGATCGGCGATGACGTGCTGATCGGCGCAAACAGTTATGTCGGCAAGGGCGCGCGTCTCGGGCGGGGAACCCGCATCGCGCCGAACGTCACCATCTATGCGGACTGCGTGCTCGGCGAAAACTGCATCGTCCATGCGGGCGCGGTGATCGGCGCGGACGGTTTCGGCTTCGCGCGCGAGCCTTCCGGCGCCTGGGTCAAGATTCCGCAGATCGGGCGCGTCGTGATCGGCAACGAGGTCGAAATCGGCGCCAATACCACGATAGACCGGGGCGTCCTCGACGACACCGTGATCGGCGACGGAGTCAAGCTCGACAACCAGATCCAGATCGCCCACAACGTGCGGATCGGCGAGCACACCATAATCGCCGGCAGCGCCGGCGTCGCCGGCAGCGCCCGGATCGGCGCGCGCTGCATGATCGGCGGGCAGTCCGGCATCTCGGGCCACATCTCCATCGCCGATGACGTGATAATCTCCGCCTGCACCCTGGTGGCCAAGTCGATCCGGAAGGCCGGAGTCTATACCGGCAGCCTGCCGCAGCAGACCCATGCCGACTGGGCAAGAAACTTCGCGCACCTGCGCCATCTCGACGCGCTTGCCGATAGAATACGCATCCTTGAACAACGCCTTGAAGAAGAACGGCACTGAAAAGCCATGCTCATGGACATCAATGAAATCCTCCGGTATCTGCCGCACCGCTACCCCTTCCTGCTGGTTGACCGGGTGCTGGAGATCGAGGACAACCGCCGCATCCTCGCGGTCAAGAATGTAACCATCAACGAACCATTCTTCCCGGGGCATTTCCCCCACCATCCCGTCATGCCGGGAGTGCTCGTCCTCGAAGCCATGGCCCAGGTCGCCGCGCTGCTGTCGTGCAAGAGCCAGGGCGTCGTGCCCGACGAAAACTCGGTGGTGCTTTTCGCCGGCATAGACGGCGCGCGTTTCAAGCGCCAGATCGCGCCCGGCGACCAGATCATGTTCGATGTCGAAGTGCTGCAAAGCAAGCGCGGCATATACAAGTACAAAGGCATTGCCCGGGTCGACGGCGCGATCGCGGTGGAAGCCGAACTGATGTGCGCGCTCAGGATCAAGCCATGATCCATCCGAGCGCTATTGTCCACCCCGGCGCGAAAATCGGCGGGGGCGTCGCCATCGGCCCATACTCGATCATCGGCGAGCACGTCGAAATCGGCGCGGGCACCCGCATCGGCCCGCACGTCGTGATCGAAGGCCGCACCCGCATCGGATGCGATAACAACATCTTCCAGTTCTGTTCGCTCGGCGGCGCGCCGCAGGACAAAAAATACAATGGCGAGCCGACCCGCCTCGAAATCGGCGACCGCAACACGATCCGCGAATACTGCTGTTTCAGCATCGGCACCAGCCAGGATGCCGGCGTCACCCGCGTCGGCGACGACAACTGGATCATGGCCTATGTACACATCGCGCACGATTGCCAGGTCGGCAGCCACACCATTTTCGCCAATAACGCCACGATCGCCGGCCATGTCCAGGTGGGCGACTGGGCCATTCTCGGCGGCTTCACCGGAGTGCACCAGTTCGTGCGCGTCGGCGCGCACAGCTTTTGCGGCGTGAACAGCGTGCTCCTCCAGGATTTGCCGCCCTACGTCACCGTGGCCGGCAACCCGGCCGCGCCGCACGGCATCAACAGCGAAGGGCTGCGCCGCCGGGCATTCACCGCCGCGGCCATCTCCGCGATCAAGGACGCCTACCGCGCCCTTTACCGCAGCGGCCTCGCGCTGGCCGAAGCGCGGGAAAGAATCGCCGCCATCGCCGCCGCCCATACCGAAGTCCAGCCCTTCGCCGATTTCATCGGCATTCCGGGACGCGGCCTGGCGCGGCCGCGGCGGAAACCGTCGGACGCCGGCGACGAAGAATGACGGCCGCCGGCGAAGCGACCGCGCTCGCCATGGTCGCAGGGGAAGCCTCCAGCGATCTCTTGGCCGCGCACCTGATCCGCGCCATTCGCGCGCACCTTCCCGGGGCGCGTTTCTATGGCATCGGCGGCCCGAAAATGCAGGCGGAAGGGTTCGAGGCGCGCTGGCCCGCCGAACTGCTCGCGGTGCACGGCTATACGGACGCGATCGGGCGCTACCGCGCGCTTTCCGCCATCCGCCGCAAACTGCTCGACGACATCCGGCGCGACCCGCCGGCGGCCTTCATCGGCGTCGATGCGCCCGATTTCAACCTGTGGCTGGAAGGAAAAATCAAATCGGAAGGCATCCCCGCCATCCATTTCGTCAGCCCCTCGATCTGGGCATGGCGCGGCAGGCGGATCAAGACCATCGCGCGCGCGGTCACGCACATGCTGTGCCTGTTTCCATTCGAAATGCCGATTTACGCGCGCGCCGGCATTCCGGCGACCTACGTCGGCCATCCGCTCGCCGACATCCTGCCGCTGCAACCCGACCGGAACGCGGTGCGCGAGCGCCTGGAACTGCCGCCCGAGGCGCGGATCGTGGCGCTCCTGCCCGGCAGCCGGCAGTCCGAAGTCCTGCACCTGGCCGACAACTTCATCAAAGTGGCGGAAATCCTCGCCCAGCGCCGCCCCGGCATCTCTTTCCTCGTCCCGCTGGCGACCCGCGAAACACGCGCAATCTTCATTGAAGCCCTGCATCGCAACAACGCCGACGAACTGCCGATCCGGCTGCTTTTCGGCCACGCGGTCGATGCACTGACCGCCGCCGACGCGGCGCTCGTCGCCAGCGGCACCGCCTGTCTCGAAGCGGCGCTGCTCAAACGCCCCATGGTCATCAGCTACCGCATGGGCAAATGGCAATACCGCCTGCTCAAACGCATGGCTTACCTGCCCTGGGTCGGGCTGCCCAATATCCTGGCCAACGAACTCTTGGTCCCCGAATTGCTCCAGGACGACGCCACCCCGGAAGCGCTGACCAGCGCGCTCGAACGCTGGCTGGACGATCCCGCCGCCTGCGCGGCGCTGGCCGAACGCTTCACCGCCATACATCAAGAACTGCGGCAGGGCACTTCGGAGCGGGCGGCGCAAGTCATCCTCTCCTGTCTGCGCGGCGGCGCACATGGCTGAACCCCGGATATGCGGCGTCGACGAAGCCGGGCGCGGCCCCCTGTGCGGGCCAGTCGTAGCGGCCGCGGTCATCCTCGATCCGGCGCGCCCGATCGCGGGGCTGGCCGACTCCAAAAAGCTCTCCGCCCGCGCGCGCGAACGCCTCGCCGCCCTCATCGCCGAGCGCGCACTGGCCTGGAGCGTCGACGAAGCCACGGCGGAAGAAATCGACCGCCTCAACATCCTGCATGCCAGTCTGCTGGCGATGCGGCGCGCCGTCGCGGCGCTGAAAATAAAACCGGACGAAGTCCTGATCGACGGCAACCGCTGCCCCGAACTGACCCTGCCGGTACGGGCCATCGTCGGCGGCGATGCCCTGGAACCGGCCATCTCGGCGGCCTCCATCCTCGCCAAGACCACGCGCGACGCGCGGATGCTCGAACTCGACCGGCTTTACCCCCAGTTCGGCCTTGCCCGTCACAAAGGCTACCCGACCGCGGCCCATCTGGAAGCGATCCGCCGTCACGGCGTGCCGGATTTCTACCGCAAAAGCTTCGCGCCCGTCCGCCAAGCGCTTGCCCGCCCGGCGCTGTGGGCGGACGAAGCCCCCTGAAGGAGCGCGCCGTGGGGCTGCGTCATCTGGCGCTCTTCCTGCACCTCACCGGCGTCGTGTTCTGGGTCGGCGGCATAGTGTTCATACGCGCCTGCCTGGCCTCATCCGCGCTCACGGGCGCACAATGGGCGCGGACGCTGGCGCGCTTCTTCCCGCTGGCATGGGTCTCGATCGCCTTCATCACACTTTCCGGCGCCTTCGCGCTGCTCGATACCGGCCACGCCCGCGCCCCCCTGGGCTGGCTGCTGATGGCGGTGACAGGCTCGCTCATGATCGCGGTGTTCATCTCGCTGCGGCTCGGCCCATGGCGCGACCTGCTCGCGGCGCTGGCGGCGGGCGCGCCCGCGCGGGCGCGGGCAGAAGCCGCGCTGCGAAACATCGGCAGATACCTGGACATCGTCCTCGCCCTGGCCGCGCTGACCGCCACGGCGGCCACATTCGGCCTGGGGCTGTGACAAGCGGCGCAAAATGGCGGAACGCATGACCGTCCTCGCCTCGCGCGACAACCCCCGCATCAAACTGCTCGCGGCGCTGGCCGGCAACGCCGCGGCGCGGCGCGAACACGGACAGACCCTGCTCGACGGCGTCCATCTCCTCGAATGCGCGCTGGACGCCGGCGTGGCGCTGCTCGACGTCTGCGTCTCCGAAAGCGGCCGCGCCAACCCCGAAATCGCCGCCCTGCTCGACCGCCTGCCCGCCGGAACAGCGCCCGTCCGCGTCCCCGACGCACTCTTCTCCCGCCTGAGTCCGGTCGACACGCCCGCCGGCATCCTCGCCCGCATCTCGACGCCGGCGGCCGTCCCGGCGGCGGAGCAAGAATCATCGTTCGTGATCCTCGACGCGATCCAGGACCCCGGCAACCTCGGCGGCATCCTGCGCACCGCCGCCGCCGCGGGCATCGCCTCCGCCTGGCTCACGCCCGGCTGCGCCCAGGCCTGGTCGCCGAAAACGCTGCGCGCCGGAATGGGCGCGCATTTCCGCCTGCGCATCAGCGAACGGGTCGACGCGCTGGCGAAACTCGCCGGCTATGGCGGCAAAGTCATGGCGACCGGCGCGGGCGCAGGCGCGCGAACACTTTTCGACGCCGACCTGCGCCCCCCGCTGGCATGGCTTTTCGGCGCGGAAGGGCAGGGCGTCTCGCCCGCGCTACGGGCGCGCGCCGACGAAATCCTCGCCATCCCGATGGCGGCGGGCATCGAATCGCTCAACGTCGGCGCGGCGGCGGCAATATGCCTGTTCGAACAAACCCGCCAGCGGCGGGGAAATAAAAAAGAGGAAGGAGAATGAAATAACAGCGGCGCTGCGCTCCTCGCAATGACGAGGGGGGGGCGGTTTTCGCAATGGCGAGTTCTTGCGATGGACCTTCCCTCCCCCGCTTGCGGGGGAGGGTGGCCGAAGGCCGGGAGAGGGCTTCCTTCCATACGGAGCGCAGCGACGCTGTTTTCTTTGCGGTGGGGCGTAGACAAGCGTTCCGTTTCTTCCTCCCCCTTTTTAAACAGCGTCGCTTCGCTCCGCATGGAACGAACTGGATTGCCACGTCGCTGCGCTCCTCGCAATGACGAGGTGGGGGGCGGCTTTTGTAATGGCGAGTTCTTGCGATGGACCTTCCCTCCCCCGCTGGCGGGGGAGGGTGGCCGAAGGCCGGGAGAGGGTTTCCTTCCATCCGGCGCGCAGCGACGCTGATTTCTTTGCGGTGGGGCGCGGACAGGCGTCCCCTTCCTTCCTCCCCTCTTTATCCAGCGTCGCTGCGCTCCGTTTGGTACGAAGCCCTCTCCCGCCCTTCGGGCACCCTCCCCCGCACGCGGGGGAGGGGAGTCCATCGTAAGAACTCGTCATTGCGCTGAGCGCGAGCGACGTGGCAATCCAGTGCGTTCCTTGCGTAGCGCAGCGACGCTGATTATTTATTGCGAGCGCGGGCGAAGGCCAGCGCCAGGGCGTTTTCGGCGGCGGGCGGGGGACGGGAGCCTGTGCGCGGGGCGGAGCGATTTCCGGCGTCGAGGCGGGCTTCCGGGGCGCGCGCGGCGTCGGCGCGCCGGGGGCGGGCCTCGTCGGCGAGGCGCATGGTGAGCGCGATGCGCTTGCGCGGCAGATCGACTTCGAGCACCTTGACTTTCACCACCTGCCCGGCCTTGACCACGCTGTGCGGGTCTTTGACGTAGCG
>JAIRLA010000023.1 GCA_031259795.1 Azoarcus sp. | reverse complement strand
TCTGAGTATGGGGAAAACGCTTGTACCCCATCAGGCAGCGCTTTCATCCCTGCTGACAATGAATTTATGCAATAAACATTGACCGTCGCTAGCTATTTCGGGTTGTGTAGATACCTATGCTTGGCGGGGGAGGGTGGCCCGTCAGGGCCGGGAGAGGGCGCTGTTCCATGCGGAGCGAAGCGACGCTGATTTTTTTGTGGTGGGGCACAGACAGGCGTTTCCCTTCCTCCCTCCCCCTTTTATCCAGCGACGCTGCGCGCCGGATGGTTGGAAACCCTCTCCCGCCCTTCGGGCACCCTCCCCCGCAAGCGGGGGAGGGGAAAAAAACTGCCCGGTGCCCGCGGCGACGCCGGCCACCCTCCCCCGCAAGCGGGGGAGGGAAGTCCATCGGAAGAATGCGCCATTGCAAAAGCCTCCCCCGCCTCGTCATTGCGAGGAGCGAATCGACGTGGCAATCCAGTTCGTTCCATCCGGAGCGAAGCGACGCTATTTTCCTCGGCGGCTGCGCCATTGCATTGCAAGGCCGCCGCCGGAGTAACGAAAGCCGCGGCAAAAGCGCGCGCGGCGGATGAAATGAACTTGCGCATGAAAACGCCTTTCTCCGATTTCCGTAAATAAAAGACAGCCTTGCCGCCCGCCAGGCGCCGATCCCCGCCCGCCCGCTTTTCCGCGCCAACCTTTCTACTTTCCCGCCCCGACCGCCTGCTTCCAATCCTCGGCGTCTTGCTTCTTTACTCCGATCACCTGTCTCTTTACCCCGCCCGTCTGCTCCAAACCCCCGGCATCCTGCTTTTCCGCTCCGCCCGCCGGCTTTTCCGCCCAGACCATCCCGGCTTTTTTCCAGACCGCTTCGCTTCCCGGGCAGGCGGCCGGAGCAAAAAAGCGGGCGGACGGAGCAAAAAAGCAGACGGGTCGAAGTAAAAAAGTCGGCGAACGGCCCCCGGAAGTCTTCAGCCGATGTCCGCGGGTTCGGCGCGGCGCTTCGTGTGCGGAAAGCGCTCGCGCAGGGACGCATGGACGGCCTGCGCGCCGGGGACATCCGGCCCGGCGGCGACCTCGGCGTAGTTGCAGAACCTGTTCATTGTCTCCGGTATTCCCCCGCCATTCCCGGAGATCATGAACAGGTTTTCAGAAAGAGAAAGGCCGGGAATCGGGAACGGGTTTCTGGCCGCGCCACAGCGCCCGGTACGCCGCCGCCCGCGCGCCTGGATCGGGGGCGTCGAAGACATCGGAGATCACCGCCACGAGATCGGCGCCCGCAGTGATGATTTCGCCCGCCCTGGCGAGGGTGATGCCTCCGATCGCCGCCACCGCCACGCCCAGTTCGCGCCGCGCCCGCCCGAGCAGTCCGGGAGAGGCGCGCGCCGCCGCCGGTTTGGTGGGCGAGGCGAACATCGCGCCGAAGGCGACGTAATCGGCCCCCGCCGCCGCGCCCGCCACGGCCCGGGGCCATTCGCCATAGCACGACACGCCAAGGATGCGGCCCGGCCCCCGCGCGTCGAGCGCTTTTCTCGCCGCCGCCGGATCGCCGTCGTCGCCGCCAAGGTGGACGCCGTCGGCGTCGAGTTCGAGCGCGAGTTCCACTGTGTCGTTGATGATCAGCGGCACCCCGGCGGCGCGGCATGCCGCGAGCAGGCGGCCCGCCTGTTCGCGGCGCAGCGCCGGGGGCGCGAGTTTGTTGCGGTATTGCAGGAGCGCCGGACGGCCATCCAGTACCCGGGCGGCCCTGTCCAGCAGGCGCGCCGTGTCCGGTTCGTCCGGAGTTACCGCGTACAAACCCTTCCATCGCGCCGGGCGAGGTTCGCTCATCTGTCTTTTCCCACTTTTTCCAATTCCACGCCAGCCGGTACCGAGGACTTGTCCCTATATCGAAGCGCCGCTTTTGCGGTATGCTTGCCGCCGATCGTAACAATCTCCATCTGATCGCGGCGCTTCGGGCGTCGCGCCTCCGAGGGCACAGTGCATGGATCTGAGCGGACTCAAAGTGATGGTCATCGACGACAGTAATACCATCCGCCGTAGCGCCGAGATTTTTCTCAGCCAGGCGGGATGTCACGTTTTATTGGCCGAAGATGGCTTCGACGCATTGTCCAAAATTACCGACCATAATCCGGACGTCATCTTCGTCGACATCATGATGCCTCGCCTGGATGGATACCAGACCTGTGCCCTCATTAAAAAGAATCCCAGATTGGCGACGACGCCGGTAATCATGCTGTCTTCCAAGGACGGGCTTTTCGACCGCGCCCGCGGACGCATGGTGGGTTCCGACGAGTATCTCACCAAGCCTTTCACGAAAGACAGCCTGATCAAAGCGGTTTCCGAACACAGCAGCAATCGCGCACGCTGAAAATCAATTCATTCACAATGCCCCAGAGGGATCTACCGACGATGTCAATCAAAAAAATACTCGTAGTCGATGACTCGCCCACCGAGCGGCTGGCGTTGAGCGAAGTCCTGATACGCAGTGGTTATCAGGTCGTCACCGCCGAAAACGGCGAGGACGCGATCGCCAGAAGCCGCAGTGAATTGCCCGACCTGATTCTCATGGATGTCGTCATGCCCGGCATGAACGGCTATCAGGCCACGCGCACGATATCGCGCTGGGAAACCACTCGTGATATTCCGATCATCATGTGTACCAGCAAGGGGCTCGAAACCGACAGGATTTGGGGTATGCGCCAGGGCGCATACGATTACATCGTCAAGCCCGTCGATCATACCGCCCTGCTCGCGCGCATCAAGAGCATTGGTTGAGCGATCATGTCCAAACGGATCAGCCTGCGCGAGTTTCAGGAAAATCTCGCCCACCGCCTGGCCGAAGCCCACGCCGCCGAACACCGGGGACTGCTCGGCGTCCAGGCGGGCGAAGAAAATTGGCTGCTGGACTTGCCCGAAGCGGGCGAAATCATCATGCCGTCCCTGCTGGCCCCGGTACCGCTCACGCACGAGTGGTTTCGCGGGCTGATCAATGTGCGCGGCGTCCTGTACAGCGTGGTCGACCTGTCGCGCTTCCATGGCGGCCTGCCCGTGTCATCGCTGTCGGGCCAGAGCCGCTTGCTGCTGGTCGGCGCGCGTCAGGGCGTGAATTGCGCCGTTCTGGTATCGCGCGTACTCGGTTTGCGCAATGAAGAGGATTTCGATGTTGACAGCGAGGCGGACGACCCGCGTCCATGGGTAAGTCGGCGCCTGCGGGATGCGAACAACCATCTCTGGTTGCGGCTGGATGTATCACAGCTTCTGATAAACAACATCTTTCTCGACGCTGGCGTGAGTTGATTCGTGGCGTCATTCCTTCCCAAAGAATCGGATCATCTTCAATCTCTCATCTTGACCAGTGAATTACAACTGTGGCGGAGCAAGGTAAATGGCATTCAAGCTCTTTTCAAATAATACTTCGGCTGAACAAGAGCCGCCCTCGGATACTACTATTCTGGAAAGTGCGGATCCGCATGTGAGATCGCTGACCGCGGAACGAATCGCGGCGGCATCTGGTGAACAGCAATCGTCGGGCGCCGGACGCGTGCGCCCATTGGCATTCGCATTCGTAATATTCGCCATAGTGACCGCGGCCCTGATGTTTTATCAGAACCTGCGAATCAGCAATGTCGCGCAGCAGGTCGCGCTGACCGGCGAATTGCAGGGACTATCGCAACAAATCGCCAAGGCGGGACAATTGGCTTTGCAGGGACAGGCGGACGCATTCGATGAACTCCGGACTGGGCAGGACAGATTCAACGCCTTGCTGGCTTCCCTCGGGCGCGGCGGCGATTTCAATCAATTGTTGTCGATTCCATTGAGCGCCGATGAGCAGAGCAAGCTCCACGCCGTCGCCGCGAGCTGGGATCAAATGAAAGAATACGTCCAGACGCTCATCGAACGCGAGGCCGCGCTCGTCTCGTTTGCCAGCCAGTCCGGGGTAAACCGCGAAAGCTCTTCCATGGTGCAGTTGGCCGAGTTGCTCGTCGCGCTCAAGTCGCCCGGCGGCAACCTGCAAAACCTCCGGGCGGCGATGAACAATCTCGCCGGCGACCTGGATCTGCTGCTCGAAGCCAAACGCGCGGGCGACCGGCTTTCCGAAGAGTCGAAAACCGTTTTCGAGAATGCGGGGACATTGGGCAAGGCTTTCACCCAGACCGCGCACATCACCGATGGCCTTTCGGTGGCGACCATTGTCTGTGCGCTCGGCGCGCTGATCATGCTGATCATCCTGGCCAAGGTCTACAGCAGCGACGTCGCCACCCGCCAGGCCAGCATCGACCGGCAGCGTCAGAGTTCCGAGGATGAACGCGACCGCACACAGGCCGCGATCCTGCGCCTGATGAACGAAATGGGCGACCTCGCCGACGGCGACCTCACCATCCGCACCACGGTGTCGGAAGACATCACCGGCGCGATCGCCGACTCGGTGAACTACACCATCGAAGAACTGGCGATGCTGGTGAGCCGGATCAACGACGCCGCCGGGCGCGTGACCACCGCCACCCAGACCGCCCAGCACACCTCCGCCGAACTGCTCGACGCCACCGAACGCCAGTCGCTCCAGATCAAGGAAGCGGGCTCCACCGTGCAGGCCGTGGCGCAGCAGATGACCGAATCGTCCGACCGGGCGCTGCACACCGCGCAGGTTGCCCGCCGCTCGCTGGAATCGGCGCGCAAAGGGGCCGACGCGGTGGAAAACACCATCCGCGGCATGAACGCGATCCGCGAGAAAATCCAGGAAACCTCGAAGCGTATCAAGCGCCTGGGCGAATCCTCGCAGGAGATCGGCGAAATCGTGGAACTGATCTCCGACATTACCGAACAAACCAACGTGCTGGCCCTGAACGCCGCCATCCAGGCGGCTTCCGCAGGCGAAGCCGGGCGCGGCTTCACCGTGGTCGCGGAAGAAGTGCAGCGGCTGGCGGAACGTTCCGCCGAAGCGACCAAGCAGATCGCGGCGATCGTGAAGACCATCCAGACCGATACCCAGGATGCCGTCGGCGCCATGGAAAACGCCACCCGCGACGTGGTCGAGGGCGCGCGCCTGTCGGACGCCGCCGGTCAAGCGCTGGCTGAAATGGGCCAGGTCTCCATGGATGCCGCCCATCTGATCGAACAAATCTCCACCGATACGCAAAACCACGTTGCCGAAGCCACCAGGGTTGCCGAAACGATGAAAGACATCCTCGCCATCACCGAACAGACGACCCTCGGAACCAAACAAACGGCGGAATCGGTGGGGCAGCTTGCCGATCTCGCGATCGAACTCAAAGGCTCGGTCTCCGGTTTCAAGGTTTGACCCGATATTCACTTTTTTATCCGGATACGCTAACAGCATGGGAACACATCCATGACGCGAACCAACGAACCTGATCTCGGGCCCCTGTCCTGGGTCAAGGGCGAAATCGACCAGGCATTGTCGCGCGCGGTCGACAGCATCAGGCAAGCACACGTTTCGGCTGGCGGCCCCGCCAAGGCGCAGTTCGCGCAAACCCATCTGCATCAGGTATACGGAGCGCTGTCCATCATCGGACTGGACGGGCTGACCAATTTTGTCGCGGCGCTGGATTTATTCCTCGGCGCGCTCGCGCGCGGCGAAGCGCCGACCGATGAAGCCAGCGTCAGGCTCGCCTGCCGGGCGCTCGCCAGCATCGGCAACTATCTCGATGAACTGGTGCATGGCGCGCCGGATCAACCTCTGCGCTTGCTGCCGCTTTATCGGGAATTGGTGAGCGCGCGCGGCGAAGCGCCTCCGTCCCCCGCCGATCTCTTCTTCCCCGACCTGTCGGTGCGCATTCCGCGCCACGAAGGCGCCCCCGAATTCAACGCCGCGGATCGCCTGCACCAGCGCCGGGTCATGCGCCTGCGCTTCCAGCGCGGCCTGCTCGACTGGCTGCACCGCGCCGACACCGCCGGCGTGGACGCCATGCGCGCCGCGCTGGCCGGACTCGAAATCAGCGAAGACAATCCCGGCATGCGCGCTTTGTGGTGGGCCGGGCAAGCCTTCATCGACACGCTCGCCGCCACGCCGTCCGCCGAACTGCCCACGATCAAACATCTGCTGTCCCGGCTCGAGGCCCAGTTGCGTCACGCCGGCGATGGCCCGCAAGTCCTGCCCGAGCGCCTGCTGCGCGAATTGCTCTTTTGCATCGCCAACAGGCCCGCCGCCACGCCGATCCAGCAGGCGGCGCACAAGGCATGGCAGCTCGATGCCCTGATTCCGGAAAAGAACCTGGTCGTCAGCGACCTGCCGCTCGCCCCCCTGCTCCAGGAATTGCATGCCCGCCTGAACAACATCAAGGATGAGTGGAATACCTTCGGCGAACAAGGCGCCACGGCATTGCCCGAATTCACCGGCCGGCTTGAAGCATTCGCCAAATCCTCCTCCGTCATGGGGCGGCCCGTCCTCGACAGGCTGCTTGGCGGCATGTGCCGCTTCACTATATGGTTGAGCACGAATCCGCAACGCTATTCCGAACCCATCGCCCTCGAATTCGCCGCCGCGTTGCTGCTGGTCGAAGCGGCCCTTGATCGCGGCCTGCCCGACTCCGGCTTCCAGACCCAGGTCGTCGATGCCCTCTCGCGCCTGGAAACGCTCGCCCGCGGCGAAGATGTCAGCGCCACGCCCAGCGCCGCCGGGGTGGAGTCCGCGCGCAAGCAACAAGAAAAGGAAGCGCTGGCGCAGCTCTCGCACGAGATTCTTTCCAGCCTCGCCACCGTCGAGCAGACCCTCGACGACTTTTTCCGCGACCACTCCAAGCGCGCGCCGCTGGCGGGCCTGACCGCGCCCCTGCACCAGATCGAAGGCGCGCTCACCATGCTGGGCGAAACCGAGGCCATTTCCCTGATCCGGGAGGCGGGTAAAACCATTGCCCATCTGGCCGGCGGCGAATCGCCCGTCAACGAAGCCGAACTCACCGAGCTTGCCCAGCGCTTCTCGGCGCTCGGCTTTTTCGTCCAGTCGCTGCAACACAGCCGGACGTCCATCGAAAATTACCTGCATCCACAATCGCCCGCCGAGCCGCACGAAGTCGAGATCGACCTGCCGGAACTGCCGGAGATCCCCGCCGTCCAGGCGCCTACGGAGCCGATAGTGCGTATCGTGAGCGCGCCGCGGGATGGCGTCGAGACTTTCCCCTCCTTCGAGATCGAGGCCGGGGGCGAAGCCAGGGCCAAGCCCAAACCCAAACCGCAGCCTTCCGCGGCGGATGCCGCCAGGAAAAAGCCCGACGCTCCGCCAGTCAGCGCTCCGCCAGTCAGCGCCCGGGCACAACAGCTGGCCCAAATACCCCAGGAAGAACTCGACTCCGAACTGCTGGGCATCTTCATTGAAGAAGCGCATGAGGTGCTGGAAACCGTCAACGAGCACATTGGCCTGCTCGGCGACGCGCCCGACAACCGCGACTATCTCACCACCATCCGCCGCGGCTTCCACACCCTCAAGGGCAGTGGCCGCATGGTCGGCCTGGCTGGCCTGGGCGAAGCCGCGTGGGGCATGGAACAGACCCTCAATCGCTGGCTGCAACTCGAATGGACCGTCACGCCCGCGCTATTGCAACTGCTCGGCGACGCTCATCAGGAATTCTGTGCCTGGGTCGCGCAGATCGAGAACAAGGGCGGATACCAGCGCGATGTCGCCAACCTGCTGGCGCAAGCCGCGCGCTTGCGCGACAGCGACGTACCGATCCAGGAATTTCCCGCGGCCACGCCTCCCGCGGCCGCGCCAGAACCCGAAACCACATCCGGGCTGGAGGAAACTTCGCTCGAAATTCCCGCCATTCCGCAGGAAACCCCGCCCGAAGAAGTGGATTTCACCCGCACGCGGATCATGCCGGCGGGGGAAATGTTCAACATCGAAAACATCGACTCCATTGAACTCGAAGAACTGCCCGCCGCCGGAGAAGAACACCGCGAAGCGGCAAACGAGGCCGCGGGACAGGAAGATATCCAGGCGCTGGAGGAGCCGAAGAAACCCGAAGCCGAAACCGGAACAGGCGATGAGTCCGGGTTGTTGACGCCAGCCGTGCCCCGGTTCGAACCGTTCAAATTCGAGCCTTTCGATTTCGATCCGGCCAAATTCGCGGCCATCGCGCTCCCCCCCTCCGCCAACGAGAGCGGAGCGCCGGCGGGCGAAAGCGCCGCTTCCGACTCCCTGTTCGTCGGCGATGTCGAAATCTCCCGGGCGCTGTTCGAGCTTTACGTAGCCGAAACGCAGATGCACATCGCCACGTTGCATCAGGAATTCGGCCACCTCGAAGCCAATCCCACGTTACCGCCCTCGGAGGCCGCCCTGCGCGCCGCGCATTCGTGCGCGGGCATCTCCGGCACCGCGCGCTGCACCCCGCTCTTCCATCTCGGCAAAGCGCTGGAGCACGCGCAACAACGGCTCCACGACCAGAAGCAACCGCCGTCGGTCAACGAGATGGCCTTGTTCAAGGCCGCCGCCGACGCGCTCGACGCCATGCTGACCGAGGTCATCAGCCTCAAGATGCCGCTGGAGACGCCGGAGCTGATCGAACAACTCGACCGGGTCGGCTGCGCCCCCGGCAAACCCGGCACGGAAAGCGTCACCGAAGAGGCCATCGTCAGGGCGGCGGCGAAAGTCTTCCCCGAAGCCCGGCAGATTCCGCAGCTTCCCGCATCCGCGCAGCCCCCGTCCGCGCAAGAGACCGCGCAGCCCATCGCCGTCGCCGACGAACTCGATGAACAACTGTTGCCCATCTTCCTCGAAGAAGCCGACGAACTGGTCAATGGGCTGCACACCACCCTGCGCGCCTGGCACGACGACACCGGCAGCCCCAGCCATGCCGCGCTCGTGAAGCGGCAACTGCACACCCTCAAGGGCAGCGCGCGGATGGCCGGAGCGATGACGCTGGGGAACCAGATCCACCAGCTCGAATCCCGCCTGGAATCGGCGCTCAACGCCGGCGAAGACATCCCGCCCCTCATCGAGGAAATCGCCTCCGCGCTGGACATCACTGAACAGATGATCGGCGCGCTCAGCGGCGGCCCCGCGCTCGCCAGCGGCGCGACGACGCCGGCGACGCCCGCCGGAATACCCGCCGCGGCGCTTCCGGACGTCACGGCCGTGGCGACAATCGCGCCCAGCGCGGCCAGCGCCCCCGCCGCGGCGGCGGCCGAAAGCGAAGTCACCGCCAGCGCCCTGCGCGTGCGCGCCGAACTGGTCGACCGCTTCGTCAACGACGCCAGCGAAATCGGCGTGGCCCGCACCCGCATCGAAGGCGAGTTGCGCAACCTGCGCCGCAGCATGCTCGACCTCACCGAAAACGTCATTCGCCTGCGCAACCAGTTGCGCGAAATCGAACTCCAGGCCGACGTGCAGATGCAGACGCGCATCGCGCAGGCCGAAAGCAAGCATGCCGAATTCGATCCGCTGGAGATGGATCGCTACACGCGCCTGCAAGAATTGACGCGGATGATGGCCGAGAGCGTCAACGACGTCACCACGGTGCAGCAGAATCTGCTCAAGAACCTCGACAGCGCCGACTTCGCCCTGCACAGCCAGGCGCGCATCACCCGCGAACTGCAACAGGCCCTGATGCAAGTGCGCATGATGCCGTTCGACAGCCTCGCCGTGCGCCTGTAC
Organism: Azoarcus sp.; assembly: GCA_031259795.1. GTDB lineage: Bacteria > Pseudomonadota > Gammaproteobacteria > Burkholderiales > Rhodocyclaceae > WRNU01. Next base: position 20,090 of record JAIRLA010000023.1, on the reverse strand, counting down.
CGCATCGTGCGGCAAGGGGCCAAGGAACTCGGCAAGCGCGCCAATCTCGACATTCGCGGCGGCGGCATCGAAATCGACCGCGGCGTGCTCGATCACATCGTCGCGCCGCTCGAACACCTGCTGCGCAATTCGCTCGCGCACGGCATCGAAAGACCGGAAGCGCGCCGCGCCAAAGGCAAGCCCGAAATCGGCCAGATCACGCTCACGATACGGCAGGAAGGCAACGAAATCGTGATCGAACTGGCCGACGACGGCGCGGGGCTGAACTTCGATCGCATCATCGAGCGCGCCCGCGAGCGCGGCCTGCTCGCTCCCGACGAAACCGCCGACGCGCGGCGGCTGACCAACCTGATCTTCGTTCCCGGCTTTTCGACCGCCGAAGTCGTCTCCGCCGTTTCCGGGCGCGGCGTCGGCATGGACGTGGTGAAAGCCGAAACCGCCGCGGTCGGCGGGCGCATCGACATCTCCACCACGCCGGGCGCGGGCACGCTGTTCAGCATCTACCTGCCGTTGACCCTGGCCGTCACGCAGGCCTTGCTGGTACGTTCGGGCGCCCATCTCTACGCGATCCCATCGAGCATGATCTCGCAGGTCATGGAACTCAAGACCGACGCCATCGAGCGCCTGCGCGCCGACGGCGGCACCGAGTGGCTTGGCCGGCACTACGCCTACCGCTACTTGCCGAACCTGCTTGGCGACCGCCATGCCCAGCCCGAAATCGGGCGCTATAGCTGGGTGCTGCTGCTGCACTCCGGCTCGCAGACGCTCGCCCTGCATGTGGATGCCCTGCGCGGCCACCAGGAAATCATCGTCAAGAACGCCGGCCCGCAGCTGACCCACATCCCCGGCATGTCGGGCGCGACCGTGCTCGGCAACGGCGAAATCGTGCTCATCATCAACCCGGTCGCCATGGTGAGCCGCGAGCTTATCTACGGCGAGCGCGCGGACGCCTTCGCCCCGCCGCCCGAAAAGGAAACCGTGGCGCATGAGCCGACCGTCCTCGTGGTCGACGACTCGCTCACCGTGCGCAAGATCACCAGCCGCATGCTCGAACGCGAGGGCTACCGCGTCATCACCGCCAAGGATGGGGTCGACGCCATCGAATCGCTGATCGACAACGTCCCCGACGTCATCCTCTCCGACATCGAGATGCCGCGCATGGACGGCTTCGACTTCGTGCGCAACATTCGCGCCAACGCGAGGCTGAAGAGCGTGCCGGTCATCATGATTACCTCGCGGCTGGCCGACAAGCACCGTGAATACGCGATGGAGATCGGCGCCAACCACTATCTGGGCAAACCCTATCAGGAAGAAGAGTTGCTCGGCCTGATCGCGGGCTACACGCACCGCTCCTGACGTCGGGTCCCGTGATGTCGGGGCCTGATGTCGGACGTCAGGCGATCTCGTCCAGGCGGGCGGCTTCCATGCCGAGCGCTTCCGCGTAACGCGCGCGCAGCCCCGGCCCCAGGCGGGCGAAAATCGCCGGGCGGAGATGGCGGCGCACTCGCCAGCGCCACAGGCCGGTCGCCTGGGCGAGCAAGGGTAAATCCATGCGGGCGCGGTACATGTGGTATTCGAGGGGCGAGCTTTGTCCGGCGCGCACTCTCGCCAGCGCGGCGGCGGCCAGTTCATCGAAAGCCTCCACCGCCTGCCGGGTGACGGTCTCTTCGACCTGCCAGCCGCGCGAAAGCACGAGCCCGAGACGACCGCCGGCATCGCGCGCGTAAACCGCCCGGCGCTGGCCTTCGTGGGTGGCGTTGCCGTCCTGGGGAACTTCGTCGACGTTCATCGTGGCGCGATCACTTCGTGGTTTTCGCCGTCATACAACCGTCAGATGCATGAAACCGCTGGAAAACCGTCCGCTTTCCGGCACGAAGCAGAGCAGGCGGTTTCCCGGCGCGAGACGCCCGCTGCGGCGCAGTTCGTCGATCATGATGTAGATCGAAGCGGAGCCGGTATTGCCGCGCGTCTCCAGATTGGTGAACCAGCGCGCGAAAGGGACGGGCAGCCCCGCGCGCGCCAGCCCGTCGGCGATCGGCTGGCGGAAATAATACGAAGACATGTGCGGCAGGAACCAGTCGATTTTCTCCGCTTCGAGTCCGCGGCGCGCGACGACGGCGCGCAGGGGGGTTTCGAGCGTCGCTTCGACGACGTGGCGGTCGAGCAGTTTTACATCCTGCTTGATGGCGAAGATCGACTTTTCCGCCCATTGCCGGGGCGGGAACCTGGCCCAGCCGCTCAGTTCGCCGCCGGATTCGCGCTCGCCGCCGGCGTACATGCACACCGGCAGGCGATGGGCGGCGGAAGAGAGGTCGATCCAGTCGATCCGCAGGTTGATCCGCCCCGCGCGCGCATGGGGTTCGAGGAGAAAAGCGCCCGCGCCGTCGGAGAGCATCCAGCGCAGGAAATCCTTTTCGAACGCGATCCAGGGATGCGTGGCGAGCGCCGCGGCGCGGGCGGCGTTTTCGGCGCTGAAATACCCGGCCCGCAAGACCACGGAGGGAAGCTCGGAGCCTGCCGCCACCGCGTTCGCCGCCTCCCCCGCGCCGACCGCGAGCCAGGCGTATTTGAGCGCGGTCAGGCCGGAGAGGCAGATGCCCGCCGTCGAAACCACTTCGCAGGCGGGGTTGCCCAGTTCGCCATGCACCATGACGCCATGGTTGGGCATCAGTTGGTCGGGTATGGAAGTGCCCGTGGCGAGGCAGCGGATGTCGCCGGGCGCGAAGCCGCTTTCGCCCAGCGCGCGGATGGCTTCGGCGGTGAGTCCGGCATTGGTGTGCGTGGGCGCGCCGGAAACCGGGTCTATCGCGTAATGGCGGCGCTTGATGCCGTTCTGGCGCAAGACGATGCGGCGCGCCCGCGAAGGCTGATCGCCGATCTTGCCGAGCACCGCTTCGACGGCGTCGTTATCGACAGGCGCGTTGGGCAGGACGGCCGCCGTGGCGGTGATGAATACTTCATTCATGAGCGGTCATGCGCGCATCGCCCGCGCCGGAAGGTTGTTCGTAATGGCTGACGAGCGCCGCCAGACGCCGGGCGAGCAAAGGGGCGGCGAGACGTTGCAAGAGAAGATTGAGCGGCACGACGGTGAGGATCATCACAATGAGATAAAGCGCGAAAAGCATGAGCGCCGGAATCCGCCGCCGCTCTCCGGCGCGGCCACAGCGGCGGACGAGTCCCGACCAGACCCGGAAGGCGCGCCGTCCGGCGCGTTCGGAAAGTATCAGATGAGGGACGACTTTTACCGCGCGCAGCCCGCCCAGCAAGGATTGGCCGCGTTTTTCCTCGTCGAGCGCGAGCGCATCGGCCAGCGCGGCCCCGAATCTCGCCGCGCCCGCGCTTTGGCGGGCATCCACGCCGGCGGGCGGCAAGCCCAGGAAGCGGTCGCGCCGCCCGGTAAACATCCAGCGCGGCGTCGTGATGAACGTTGCCAGCGCCGGGGACGGATCGGTGAAAGCCACATGGTCGATGAGCCGCCCGCCCGCCTCCGCCACGAGATCGCGCAGCGCATCGAACGCGCACAGCCACATATTGCGGCAGGCGACCACGCTGACCACCGGCCGCCCGGCCAGCAGGCGCTTGCCCTCGGCGCTTTGCAGGAAAGCGGTGAGCGGCTGCGCCGGGGAGAGATACCACACCGTCCAGGCAAGGATGACCAGATCGAACTCCGCCTCCGGCGCGAGCGCGAGCGGCTGGTTGGGCGGCGGCTCCAGGCGCACCGACTCGGGGAAGGCATCGAGGAAAGCGAAGAACGGCCATGGAAATGGAAAGGCCGGTTCGGGGCGCAACGCCTCGTGGTGGACATTCATTCCGGCTTCCGCCAGCGGGCGCGACAGGGCGGCAACGATGTCGGCGAGTTGGCCGCTTTGCGAATAGGAAACGACGAGGACGCTTTTCATGCGATGTTCCGAAACCTTGCGGGACCTACGGCGCAAGCTTCAAGGCATCTTCAGGGCTGACGGGTTCCGTGGTGCCCCCGGCAGGATTTGAACCCGCGACCTTCGGTTTACAAAACCGCTGCTCTACCGGCTGAGCTACAAGGGCGACAAGGCGCGGATTGTAGCCGAAGTCGCGCTCGCCGTGGGAAGTGTTCCATGAGCTTCGATAATCAAAGCAGGCCGACGCAGCGGATATTTATCTGATATTTTTACAACGCGGGCGATGGAAAAAAACTAGAGTAGCCCTCCGGCGTCCAGCCCGGCGGTATGCGGGCATGACGAACAGGGTTTGTGTATATGGTTATATTCCGGAGCCGAAATGAAAAAGAATCCTCCCCGCTTCAACCCCGGTAAACGCGCCGCGCTCGCCAGGCTGCTGGGACTTGCCGCCACTCCGGCGCTTGCTCCGCTGTCCGCCCTTGCCCCATCTCCCGCTTTTGCGCAAACGCCGAATCCCGAATCTTTCCGCGTCGGCTACCAGAAAGGCACGGCCATTCTCATCGTCTCCCGGCAACGGCGCGATCTCGAAGACAAATTGCGGAAAACCGGAATCGACAAGGTCGACTGGATCGAATTCCAGTTCGGCCCGCCCATGCTCGAAGCCATCACCGCCCAGTCCATCGACATCGGCTCGGTCGGCGACACGCCGCCCATTTTCGCCCAGGCGGGCGGCGGCGACATTGTGTACGCGCTCACCGTACCGTCCAGCCCGCACGGCATCATCGTGCCGGACGGCTCGCCGATCCGCGCGCTCCCCGATCTGAAGGGCAAGCGCGTCGCCTTCGGCAAAGGCTCCAGCGCGCACAATATCCTGCTCAAGGCGCTGAAAATCGCCGGACTGTCATACAACGACATCCAGCCCACCTACCTTGGCCCCGCCGAAGCCACCGCCGCATTCACCGGCGGCAAGATCGACGCCTGGGTGATCTGGGATCCGTATTACGCATTGGCCGAAGAACAACTCGGAGCGCGCGTCATCGCCAGCACCGAACAGATTCCGGAACTCGCCAGCAATTCTTTCTACATCGCCAACCGGCATTTCGCCCAACGCCATCCCGCGATCCTGCGCGCGGCGCTCGACTCTTTCATCGAAACCATTGCATGGGCCGATAAACACCGCGACGAAGTAGCGGCGCTGGCGGCGAAAAGTACCGGCCTCGATCTGTCGATCCAGAAACGCGCCTTTGCCCGCGCGCCGCTCTCCTATTCCGAATTCACCGAAGCCGTGCTCACCGAACAGCAAGCGACCGCCGACGAGTTTTTCAAGCACCGGCTGATTCCGAAAAAGATCGACATCCGCGAAATCGTCTGGCGCGGCTGACGCCGGAATAGCCTGGCCGTTCCGGATTCAAGCCAGCGCCGCCGCGCGCCGGCTGGAACGGACTGGATCGCCGCGTCTGTCTGGTTCCGTCCGATTCCCTTTCGGGCCGGCGGTGATCCTCTCCAAGCACCAATCGGCATGGGAGACCATCGGCCTGCAACAGATTTTTCCGCCGCTGTGTTTCGTACTCAAACGCGAGTTGTTGTGGACTCCCTTCCTCGGCTGGAGGCTGGCGAGCATCCCGAAGATCGCCACCGACCGCAGGGGCAAGGAAGCGATGTCGCAAGTCATCGAGCAAGGGCGCGAGCGCCTGAAGGAAGGCTTGTGGGTGGCGCTGTTCCCGGAAGGCGCGCGCGCGCCGCGTTCCCGCCTTGTCCGCGAACCCATGTCACTCCCCCGCAATCTCCAGCGTCACCTCGGCCCCGCCCTCGGGATGGTTGACGAAGCGCGCGTCGCCGCCGTGCAGTTGCGCGACTTCGCGCACGAAGGGCAGGCCCAGGCCGGTACTTTTGCGGCCAGTGGCGGGGCGCGGCAGGGAATAGAAACGCTCGAAGATTTGCGCCAGGGCGTAGCCGGGCGCGCCTTCGCCGTGGTCGCGCACAGTCAGGAGCAGTTTGCCGGGCGTCTTTTGCAGGGTAATGTCGATTTCGCCGCCCACGGGGGAGAAGTCGATGGCGTTGTCGAGGAGATTGGTGAATGCCTGTTGCAACAGAAAGGCGTCGCCGCGGCAGGGGCAGGCGGCGGCCTGGAACTCGATCTTGAGTTGGCGGCTGGCCAGCGCGCTGGCGCGGGCGGCGAGGGCCTGGCGGACAAGTTCGGCCAGATCAAGGGGCTGGCCGTCTTCGAGCCGTTGCAGTTGTTCGACCCGCGCCAGTTGCAACATGCGCTCGATGATGAGTTGCATGCGCCCCGATTGCTCCCGGATCAGGGCGGCGAAACGCTGCCGTTCGGCTTCCGGCAGGCCGCCTTCGAGCAGTTCGGCGGCGGAGACGATGGCGGTGAGCGGGCTTTTCAGTTCGTGGGTGAGGTTCTGGACGTACTTTTCCACGTATTGCTTGCCCTCCAGGCGCTCGCGCATGGCGGCCAGCGCCTGCGCCAATTCGGAGAACTGGCGTCCGCCGCTGGCGGGCGGCGCGGCCTTGCGCCCGGCGCTGACATCGCGCGCATAGCGGATGAGACCGTGGATCGACCAAGTGAGCCAGGCGGAAAAGAGAAAGCCGATGAGGGCGGAGACGGAGAGCATGATGAAACTGTTGGCGCGGATGCGGCCGGTCATGTGTTCGATGTAGGGGAGGAGGGTCACGGTCGGCCACGCGAAGGAGAGGACGCCAATGCGCTCGCCGTCCTTGATGACCGGCGCGGCGACGTACATGTGGGAAGTGGTGGCGTCGTCGGGATCGTCCCGCGTGGTGCGCGCGCCGTATTCGCCGCGCAGGACGCGGCCGACATCCATCCAGTTCGAGAAATCCTCGCCCACGGCCCGCCCTTCGGAGTCGAAAACCACCTTGCCGCGCATGTCGGTGATGTAGACGCGGAAGTCCACGCGTTCTTTCTTGATGTCGAATATGGTGGCGGCGGGTTCGCGCTGCTTGGCGGCGGCCAGCGCGGCGGCGAAGGCGCCATCGCCGATGCGGCCATCGGCGAGTTCGGCGGCGGCGAGTTCGGCCAGGATGTGGGCGGTATCCACTTGCGCTTCTTCCCGCGTCTGCCGCAGACCCGGCGAGATTTCGTCGATGACGATGTTGAGCACGAACCAGGCGGCCAGCCCGAGGACGATGAAGTAGCCGAGAAAGAAACGGACGGAGATGTTCATGTGGGCGGGGGCGGGGGCGGAAGCGGGTGGGACGTTGCATGCGGATTCGCAGCCGAAAATGATAGCGCTACCGCCCGGCCTTGCCGTGTTTCTTTCCTGCCTGCGGCCTCGCGCCTTGTTCTCGCCACGCGTCCGGACTCTTTCAAGGGAAACACGAAAGGAAAACTTTGCCTGTCATTGACAACCGGTTTCCACAAACGTAAACTGGTTGCCAATTCCAGGAGGCTCCATGAACTCGAACCTAGGCAAGGCGGGAAAATTAAGCAGCATCGTATTGTCGGTCTTTCGCCTGAACGGCCTGCTCATCGAATGGGGTAATGATTTTTGCATGCCACGGGGGCTGAGCAGCGCGCGTTGGCAGGTGATGGGAGCCATTGCTCTGGCCCCGCAGCCGCCCAGCGTTCCCCAGATTGCGGCTTTCATGGGCATCACCCGGCAAGGTGTGCAAAAGCAGGTCAATTTGCTCGTCGAAGATGGGCTGTTGCAAGCCCGAGCCAATCCCGCGCATAAACGCTCCCCTTTGTACACGCTCACCCGGCAAGGTCAGGAAACTTACCAGGACCTGCATCAGCGCTGGCAACAACATGTAGAAGCGCTTTCCGGCAATTTCAGCACTGCCGATCTGGATGCGGCAATCCGCGTCCTGTCGTCGTTATCGCGCATGCACGCCGCCATGCCCGAATCCGGGAATTGAGAATGCCATGAAGAAAATCATCCATTCCGTTGCTGGCGCGTTTGCGATTCTTTGCATCGCTACTTTCTGGCTGAGTACCATATTGAGCGAATTATCCGGCTCTCGAACAACGATCACGCTGGTCAAGGGCGCAATCCCGTGGGGTTTCCTGTTGTTGATTCCGGCGTTGATGACAACCGGAGCATCGGGATTCGCGCTGGCCCGCGACCATCGCGACGAACGGGTGGAGGCGAAGATCAGGCGCATGCCGTGGATCGTCGCCAATGGCGTGCTGCTCCTCATTCCTTCAGCCTTGTTTCTCGCATACAAAGCAAAAGCCGGCGAGTTCGACAGCGGCTTTTATGCGGTACAAGCACTGGAACTTCTCGCTGGCGCGGCAAATCTCGCGCTTCTGGGCTTCAGCATGCGCGACGGTTTGAAATCGAGTGGGCGGCTTCGCCGGGAAACCGACGCGGCGGCCCAAGATAATCAGGGGAGAGTGTTTATCTATAGACAAGATAAATAAATGCAAATCTTTCTTGCCAAGCTGCAAAAATTTCCAGTTTGGTGAGCGAACACCATAAACGGATCGTTAAATCAAGCATTTTTCATCGCCAGCGCGTCGTCCGCGAGCCGGATGCCTTTGGTGAGATCGAACGCGACAGGTAGATACCCATGCTGCGGGGGGCGAGGGGAATCCATCGGGAGAACTCGTCATTGCGAGGAGCGCAGCGACGCGGCAATCCAGTTTGTTCTGTCCGGCGCGCAGCGCCGCTGATTTGAACCGCCGCGTGGATTGCCGCAAGCCCGCGGCCCTCGCAACGACGAGTCCCCCCGGACAGATCCGATCCCCGATCCCCGATCCCCGACCGCCCTCTTGTGCGCCGCATGCAATCGTGACATGATCGCGCCGTTTCGCTTTCCGGGCATTTCATTTCAGTCCCGTCGTTCATTTTTTCAAGGAAAAGGTCAGTGCCATGATGAAAAAGAATTTGCTCGCTTTGTCGGTATTCGCCGCCCTGCTTGTTCCTGTCGCCAGCCAGGCGCGCGACACACAGCATTTCTTCGATTTTCAGGACGTTGTCACCCGGGCTATCCAGGATGGACAACTCGATGGGTCGGTCAAGTTCTACCTGAAGGGGCAAGCCATTCCCGGCAAGGTCAAGCAGACTTTCCCCGAAGCCATTTCCAACAAGAAAACAAAGGCGACCAGAAGAAGCGATGAGCAGGCGTGCGACTGGGCCTTGCGTTCCGTATTGATTACATTCCAGGACAACGCCAAGAGTCATGGCGCCAATGCCGTGATCGACATGGTGAGCTATTATAAAAAGATTGAGTATGCGGATGCCACGAAGTTTGAATGCCATGCCGGCAAGATCATGGCTGGCGTGGCGATGAAAGGACGGGCGGCCATTGTGAAATGAGTCCGCGATGGCTGCCGAAATGGCCGCCTTTGCTTTTTTCTTTTTTTATTGCATGCTGGAAATGAATCTGCGGGGTTGGACGGCCTGGATGCCCGGGCGGGAGACGCCGGCGGCGTGGCGGGCGTGGGCTTGTGGCGCGGAACGCGCTTTTGCCGTTCCCGCCGCCGCGGACGCGCCGCCGGTCAGGGAAATTCCGCCGCTTTTGCGCCGCCGCGCCGGGGTGATGGGGCGCGCCGCGCTGCATGTGCTTTCCCGTCCGGAGTTGCCTTATGCCGGGCAGGCGATCGTGCTGTGCAGCCGGATGGGGGAGTTCAACCGTTCGTTTGCCTTGCAGGATGAGTTGGCGCGCGAGGGCCGCGTTTCGCCGCAGCAGTTCAGTATGGCGGTGCATAACGCGACCGGCGGTCTTTTCATGATGGCGCGCGGGGCGAATGCGCCGCTTTCGGCGCTCGCCGCCAGCGAGGAAGGCGCGCTCGCGGGTTTGCAGGAGGCGCTCGCCCAGCTCGCGGACGGCGCCGGGGCGGTGTGGTTGCTTTATTGCGAGGAGCCTTTGCCCCATGAATACCATTCTTTTGTTTCGTCACGGGAGGCGGCGCAGTATTTTGCCTTTTTGCTCGAACTTTCTTCCGGCGATGAATTCCGTCTCGCGCCCGGAGGCGACGGGAACGGCGGGGCGGCGATGGCGCGCGCCGCTTCGCCTCTGGATTTGCTCGCTTTTTTCCTGCGCCCCGAGGATGAGGCGCTTTGTCTTTCCGCGCGCGGGGGATGGGTGTTGCGGCGAAGCGCGCGCGGGCGTTCATGAGGCAATCGTTGCCGGATCATGATGGATCGTTTTTTGCGCATTGTCGCCACCGGATGTTGTTTTTCGCTTTTCGGCTTGGGCGGCCTGGTGATTTTGTGCGTCGTTTTTCCGTTGCTGCGCCTGGTTTATCCGGATGTGCGCGAGTCGCGGCGCCACGCGCGCGATATTATTCATCGCAGTTTCGGCTGGTTCGTGCGCGTCATGGTGGTTTGCGGCACGATCAGTTATGAGGTGCGCAATCGGGAGAAATTGGCGCGGCGGGGTTTGCTGGTCGTCGCCAATCATCCTTCGCTGATTGATGTCGTGTTGTTGATCGCGCTGCTGCGCCAGCCCAATTGCGTGGTCAAGGCGGCTCTGGCGGCGAATCTTTTTACGCGCGGCCCGATCAGGAGCGCCGGTTTCATCGTCAATAGCGAGGGGCCGCAGCTGGTCGATGATTGCATCGCTTCCGTGCGCTCGGGCGACAATCTGGTGATTTTCCCGGAAGGCACGCGCAGTCCCGCGCATGATGGCGCGCTGTGTCCCATGAAGCGCGGCGCGGCCAATATCGCCCTGCGCGGCAATCTCGATTTGACGCCGGTGGTCATCACGGTCTCGGAGCCCATGCTGGGCAAGGGGCAAAGTTGGTATCAGGCGCCCATGCGGCGGCCGCATTTCGTTTTGACCGTCATGGACGATATCGCGGTGGCGGATTGGGGGCGCAATATGGCGGAAAAGGACGGGGCGGAAAAGGACGGCGGCGCGCGCGCGGGCGCGCTCAACCGGATGGCGCGCGCCCTGACGCATGAACTGGGCGCTTTGTTCACCCGGGAAATCCAGCGCCGCGGCGGCGGCGACATGCGGAATTCCCACAATTCGCCGACGCCGTGCGCCTGAAAGGACCTGCGACTTGGTATTATGCGCGCCGTGAGCGGGGCGGCGCAAAAGGCGACTTTCCCGCGGGACGGGATTTCTATTTACAGGAACTGTATTGTGATGCTCGACGGGTTGATTCATGAAATAAAGATATTCATCATCGAGGCGCTGGGGCTGGAGGATGTCGCGCCCGACGACATCGATCAGGATGCGCCTCTGTTCGGCGACGGGCTGGGACTCGATTCCATTGATTCGCTGGAGCTTGGCGTGGGATTGCAGAAACGCTATGGTCTCAAGATCTCCGCCGAAAGCGATGAGACGCGGCGGATATTTGCGTCGGTGCGCGCCCTGGCAGAGTATGTCGCGGCGCATCGCACGCATTGAGCCCCTCTGGTATGCATGGGAGAGATTTGAACAATGGACAGAGATTCCGCCCTGGCCCTGATCGCCAGGCTCCTTTCCGAGCTTTTCGAGATCGCGCCGGAAAAAATCACTCCGGGGGCCGATCTTTATCAGGACCTCGACATCGACAGCATCGACGCGGTCGACCTCGCGGTCGAATTCAGGAAGCAGACCGGGCGACAGCTCGCGCCGGAAGAGTTCAAGAAAATACGTACCGTGGGCGATATTGTCGACACGATCTGCGCGCCCGCCGGAAAGTCCTGATGCCGGGCTGGTTGACGATGGGCTTCGCGGTCGCGGCGGGTTTTCTCCTGCCGTGCATGTTCTGGCTGTGCCGCTGGCAGGGCTGGCCGTTCTGGTGGTGCGGGATCGTTCTTTTGCCGCTCGCGCTGCCGCGCCGCGCGGGGGGCGGGATGCTCGCCGCCGGGCTGCCGCGCGCCGCGAAGTGGCTGCCGGGAGCGCTGGCGGCGTTCATCGGCGGCGCGGCGCTCGTCCTGCGCGATGGTTTGCCGCTCCAGTATTATCCCGTCGCGGTCAATGTCCTGTTTTTCTGTGTGTTCGCGGCCAGCCTCGCGCAGGAGCAGAGCCTCATCGAGCGGCTGGCGCGGCGCGCCGAACCCGATTTGCCGCCCGCGGGCCGGCGCTATGTGCGCCGGGTCACGCAGGCCTGGTGCGCGTTTTTCGCGGCCAATGGCGCGCTGGCCCTGTGGAGCATCGGCGCGGGAGAAGCCGTCTGGGCGTTCTACAACGGTTTTGTCGCTTATTTATTGATGGGCGCCATGTTCGCGGGGGAGTGGCTCGTTCGCGGCCGGGTGAAGCGGCGCATCCGTGACGAAGCGGCCGCGCCTTGCGGGAAGACGCCCCATGCATGAAGCGCTCGCGCGGGGACTCGCGCGTTACTGGCCGCTGCCCGAGAGCGTCCATCCCGTGGCCTGGCGCGCGGGACATCCCATCGAACGCGCGGAGTTTCACCGCGATCTCGACGCGGCGCGGCGGCTATTGGCCGGAGCGGAGCCGGGGGAAATCACCGGGCGTCCGTGCGTCGCGCTCTTCGATGGCGACGCCTACCGTTTCATCGTCTGGTTGCTGGCGGGCTGGTCGCTGGGATTGACGGTGGTCTTGCCCGGCGATGATTTGCCGGTGACGCGGCAGGCGTTGCCAATGCCCTGGATCGGGAATGCGCTGGCGTTCGCCGCGCCGCCCGCGCCGCAAGAGCAAGAGGCGGCGGCGGCGCGCGCGCACGACGGCGGCGGCGATGTCGACCATGGCCATCCCGGCCTCGTGCTGTTTACTTCCGGCTCCACCGGCAAACCCGCGCTCATCGAGAAAAGCCTGGCGCAGTTGCGCGCAGAGGCCGAAATGCTGGAGGCGGCTTTTGGCGGGGAGTTGCCGCCGCAGACGCGCTTCGTCAGCAGCGTGCCGCACCAGCATATGTTCGGCCTGCCGTTCTTCGTCCTCTGGCCGCTGTGCGCCGCGCGTCCCATCGTGGTGGAAAAGCTCCGCTATCCCGAAGACCTCGAACGCCTGCCGGCGGCGGATTACGTCTTTGTCAGCGCGCCGACGTTCCTCAAGCATTTGCCGGAAGCGCCGGAGACGCGCGGGCGGGCGCGCTGGCGGCTGGCGGTTTCGGCGGGCAGTCCGCTGGCCGCCGAGGTCGCGGCGCGCGGCGAAGCCTTCCTGCAAGCGCCGGTTTTCGAGATTTACGGCAGCACGGAAACCGGGGCCGCCGCCCGCCGCCGGGGCGACGCGCCATGGCGGGCCATGCCCGGCGTGCGCTTTCATGTGGAAGAAACCTCGTCGCGCCTGCTGATTCATTCGCCGCTGTTGACGGAGGCCGAAGGCGAAAGCGGCTTTTTGTCCGGCGATCTCGCCCGCATGGATGAACACGGGCTGGTGCTGCTGGGGCGGGCCGATCGCTTGGTCAAGATTGGCGAAAAAAGGATTTCCCTGACGCAGGTCGAGGAGGAGCTTGCCCGCCTGCCCGGCGTCGAGCGCGCCCTGGCCGTGCCGCTGCCCCATGAGCGCGAAAGCGACCGCCTCATCCTCGGCGCGGCGCTCGTCCTGACCCCGGAAGGCCGCGCAAGGCTGGCGGCGGAGAGGAAAACGCACTTCGACGCGAGTTTGCGCGAGGCCTTGCGGCAGCGCCTCGACCCGCTGGCATTGCCGCGCCGCTGGCGTTATGTGGAAGCATTTCCCTGCAACGAAATGGGCAAGACCACCCGGCGCGATCTGGAACGGCTTTTCGCGCCGCTTTTGCCGCGGGCCGAGCTGCTGGCGCAAAGCCGGGAGGGCGCGGCGGAAAACGCGGAGACGCGCAAGCTGCTCCTGCAACTCACCCTGCCCCGCAATCTGGCCTGGTTCGAAGGGCATTTCCCCAACCTGCCCATCTTGCCGGGGGTGGTGCAAATCGACTGGGCGGCGCATTTCGCGCACTTTTATTTCGGGTTCGACGCCGCGCGCTTCGATCTCGCCGGTCTCAAGTTCCAGAACCTGATCCGGCCCGACGACGCGCCCCGCCTGGAACTGACGCTGAAGCGCGGCGGGAAGGAACTGGAATTCAGTTACACGCTGGACGGGAAAATCTGTTCGCGCGGCGCTTTCGTGTCAAAGAAAGGAGAGCGCGCCGCCGTTGCGGAAGCGGGCATCCAGGCATGAAAACCGTCGCGGTCATTCCCGTGTTCGACCATGGCGAGAGTGCGGGCGCTGTCGCCCATGCCCTGCGCGGGTACGGTCTGCCGGTCATTCTCGTCGATGACGGCAGCGGCGAGGCCACGGCCCGGACACTGGCCGCGCTGGCCGCCGAGACCGCCGGAGCGGATGGCGGCGGCCCCGCCGTCACCCTCGTCTCGCACGCGGAAAACCGGGGCAAGGGCGCGGCGGTGATGACGGGCGTGCGCGCCGCGCGCGCGCACGGCGCCAGCCACGTCCTGCAAGTGGATGCCGACGGCCAGCACGACCTCGACGCCGTGCCCCGCTTCCTGGAGGCCGCCGCCCGCCATCCCGCCGCCGTCATCGCCGCCTATCCGCGCTACGACGCGAGCGTCCCCCGGGGGCGGCTTTACGCGCGCTACCTCACCCATGCCTGGGTGTGGATCAACACCCTGTCGCGGCGCATCAACGATTCGATGTGCGGTTTGCGCGTCTATCCGCTCGCGGCCGTGCTGCCGCTCCTGCCGGCGCTCGATCGCGCCCGGCGCATGGATTTCGACACGGAAATCCTGGTGCGCCTGGACTGGGCGGGCGTGGAAATCATCAACATGCCGGTTGCCGTGCGCTATCCGGAGGGCAACGTCTCCCGCTTCCGTCCGTGGCGCGACAACGCCCGTATTTCCGCGATGCACGCGCGCCTTTTCTTCGGCATGATCCCGCGCCTGCCGGGGTTGCTCATGCGGCACATCCGCCGCGAGGGGCGCTGATGCACTGGGCCGCGATGAAAGAGGCCGGCTTTGCCGGAGGCCTCCGCTTCCTGTTCTGGATCTACCGGCGCGGCGGCATGTGGCCGTTCCGCGTCCTGCTCTTCCTCGTCATGCCGTGGTACTTCCTGACCAACACCCTGGCCCGGCGCGCCTCCCTCGAATACCTGGCGCGCCTGTACGAGACGAGCGGCGGCTCGACGCCCGCGCCCGGCTGGCGGAACAGTTTTCGCCACTTCATGAGCTTCGGCGAAAACATTCTCGACAAACTGGTGGCGGCGGACACGCGCGGGGCGCGGCAGCCTTACCATGTCAAGGGCGTCGAACATGTCGATCGCCTGCTCGACGCGGGGCGCGGCGGAATCATCATCACCGCCCACTTCGGCAATCTCGAACTGTGCCGCCGTCTTTCCCACAAGGTCCATGCCACCGCCCGGCTCACCGTCCTCGTCCACACCCATCACGCCGAACGTTTCAACCGTGTCCTGAAGTCGCTGGACCCGGAACAGGATGTCGATCTGGTCCAGGTCGACAACATCAGCGCCGCGACGGCCATGCTGCTCTCGGAGCGCATCGCGGCGGGCGGCCTCGTAATCATCACGGGCGACCGCATTCCCATCACGCCGGGCAACAGCAGCGCCACGCTGACCGCCTCGTTCCTCGGCAAGGAAGCGCACTTCCCGTCCGGCCCCTACATCCTCGCCGCCGTACTCGCCTGCCCCGTATACATGCTGTTCAGCTCCAGCGCGGGCAACGCCTTCTTCGTCACCATGCGCCCGCTGGCCGAGCGCATCGTCCTGCCGCGCCGCGCACGCGCGGCGGCGATCCGTCCCTACCTCGAAACCTACGTCGACGCGCTGACCAGGGAATGCCTCGAACACCCCCTGCAATGGTTCAACTTCTTTCCGTTCTGGCAAGCGCCGCGCCATCATCAGGAGCCGGTAAAAGATGAGAAATCCACAAAGTCCCTGGCGTAAAAGCGTGGAACTGGAGATCCCCTTCCACGATCTCGACCCGCTGGAAATCTGCTGGCACGGGCACTATGTGCGCTATTTCGAGATCGCGCGCGCGGCGCTCCTGCAAACGATCGACTACGACTATCCGGACATGCGGACCTCCGGCTATGCCTGGCCAGTGATCGAACTGTTCATCCGTTATGCGCAGCCCTTGTTCTACCGGCAGCGCATCGAGATCGAAACCTTCCTGACGGAATGGGAAAACCGCCTCAAATTCGAATATCTGGTGCGCGACGCCCAAAGCGGGAAAAGACTCACGCGCGGCTACACCATACAAGTCGCGGTCAATATGAGCACACAGGAAATGTGTCTGGCGAGTCCCGCCGTCCTCGCCGAAAAGCTGGGGGCGCGGCGGCCCGAATCCGATCCCTGATTCCCGATCCCCGCTCGGCGGAAAGGCTCATTTGCCGCCGTATACCAGCGCCGGCCCGGGAATCCGGCGTTCCAGGCGCTGGCTGGCGCGCTCGAACAACTGGCGCACGTCTTCGTCCAGATCATCGAACTCCGAGAGATGGTTCAAAAGACAGATGGCATGGCGCGCCGAGTGCGGACAACCTGTTTCTTCCAGGATCAGCAACTGGCTCAGGGCGCCCGCCCAGAGATGCGAAGCCGGCAGCATGGTTTTCTCCTCAAATCCGTTTGGCGTAATACTCCACTACGCGCTGCAAATCCAGCGGAAATGGCGCGGCATCCAGACCGTCCGGGACATGAGTGAGCGTCGCCGACAAGGTCGCATCATCGAGCACGATCCACTCCGGACGCGATAACGCCGGGTCTTCCAGGCAAGCGCGCACCACGCCCAGCTTCCTGCCGTTTTCCGTGGGGCCGAAGACTTCGCCCGCCTTCACGCGGATGGATGGCACCGTCACCCGCCGCCCGTTCAACTGGATGTGTCCATGGCTCACCAATTGCCGCGCCGCGGGAATCGTCGGCGCGAAACCCGCCCGGAACACGAGATTATCCAGGCGGCGTTCCAGGAACTCCACGATCTTGCCGCCCGTCTGCGCCTTCTGCCGCTTCGCGGCCAGCACGACGCGGCGCAACTGCCGCTCGGTAAGCCCGTAGTTGAAGCGCAGCTTCTGCTTTTCCATCAACTGCATGCCGTACTCGGAATGACGGCCGGAAACCGACTTCCTGGCGCCATGCTGACCCGGCGGCTGCGGGCGGGCGGACATGGATTTACGGGAAAGCCCAGGCAAATCGACGCTCAGGGCACGCAAGACTTTGACGCGGGGACCGGTATAGCGGGACACGGCGAAACCTCGAATGGAAATGGAGTTGGAAATGGAGTCGGAGTCGGAGCCGAAATATCAATGAAGCATTGCCGGGCGCGACCACGGATAGGGTTGATAGGGTTCCTGCGCGACGGAAACGGAGCATCCGCACGTGCCCTGCCAGCATTGCGCCGCATTTTGCAATGCGCTCACCAGATGCGCATGGCAGCCCTGCGTCCGCGCCTCCGCGACGGCGGCATCGAGATGATGTCGCAGCGCGCCGGTTTTCCCCGTCGTCATTCCCTTCAGGGCGGAAGACGACAACAAGGTGATGATGGCGGCCAGGCGCAAGTCCAAAGGTAATTCTTCCGTTTTCGTATCCATCGCAATCCCCGCTCCGGGTTGTTCCCCCATGCGAACGAATCGCGCGAGGGCCAGCAATTCCGGCCCCAACGCGGGACCGGGGCCTGGACCGGGAAAGGCGCGCCCTTCTCCGGCCCGGAGCCTGCCGTCACGCCATCCAGGCAGGCGATCCAGTATCGCCCGGAGAACGGAACGTGCCGCGCAAGCAGCCGGAGACGATTCTCATTGATCTTTGCGCTGAAGTCAATAATGATAACTATTTTTACGGACGGCAAAGCGCGCGTCCGGCGGCGGCGCGCCGATCACCGCCCGGACAGCCAGCGTTTTTCCCACGCGGCAAGCTCTGGAACACTGTCCGGAGCACGCTCGATGCCCGACTGAAGAGCGCGGCAAAGCCCGATGAGCTCCGGCGTCAGCGCGGCGGGCAAAACGGGGACGAAACGCACGCGCAGCTTGCCGGCGGCCCGCTGGCCGCGCGCGGGAATCCCGGCGCCGGGAATACTCTGTTCGCGCGCGACGGCGGGGCCGGGCTTGAGCACGACATCGCGCGGGCCGCCGGGCGAAGGCACCGCGACCGTACCGCCAGCAAGCAAGACAAAAGCGCTGACCGGGCGTTCGAGCACGAGATCGGAACCATCGAGGGTATACAAAGGATGAGGACGCGCCCGGATACTCAACCGCAAGTCGCCGGGGCGGCCTTTGCTCGACGCGGACGGATATCCTTCGCCCTTGAGACGCAATTCGTCACCTGGCTGCACCCCGGCAGGCGCCATGACGGTCAATATGCGGCGGCTGATCTGCTGGCCACTGCCATTGCATTTCGTGCAACGGACGCGCCGGGTATAACCGCGTCCGTCGCAATCCTCGCAACGGAGCAGGCTCTTGCCCCGCCGCACGCGCCCGCTCCCCTGGCAATGAGGGCACAACTGGCTGCGCTCATGTTCCAGATAACCCTGCCCGGCGCACTCCGGGCACTCCACGCGGGATTCGAGGACGGCTTCGACCTGGCCGCCGAGGCAGAGATGTTCAATATCGAGTTCAATATCTTGACGGCGATCGCCGCCACGGGACGCCGCCCTGCCAGCCGGCCTGTGCCCGCCATCGTCACCGGCGCCGCTGGCGGCCGCGCCATCCTGCCCGGACAATCCGAGCAAATGATCGCAGGCCGCGCTGAGGCGCGCGAACATCTCGCCAGCCTCGGGTGCGGGATTGCGATCCGGATGCCAAAGCATCGCCAGGTACCGGAAAGCTTTCTTGATGTCCTGGGGAGCGGCGCCGGGACCGACCCCGAGCAGTTTCCGCGCCTCGCTTGTCTTCACGGCGTCATTTTCCCGGCAGAACGACACCGGGAAGCGCGCATCCTGGCGACGGGATGTCCCTCGATGGACTGGACAAACTCATGACCACCTCTCTTTATGACGACGCGCCACGTTATCACGAAACATAATGCCCGGCCTCGCCATTTTGCCTTCCGGCGTCGTCAGCGTCCCGTCCCCGCCGCGCGGGCGCGGCGAAACGAACATGACGAATGGCTGCATCACGGCATGATCCAAGGCTTGTGATATAGTGCGGAGCCTGCCCGGATGACGAAATTGGTAGACGTAGCGGACTTAAAATCCGCGCCCGAAAGGGGTATGGGTTCGACTCCCATTCCGGGCACCAATATAGCATACGATGTAGTCCGATAAAATCCGGAAACTCCAGTAACAGCAAGGGTTTCCGGATTTTTTTCGTCCTATGTTCTATGACATGAAACGATTGAATCGGGCGTTTTTAGGGGGTATACTTGGGGGTATTTCCAGTTTATGCCAAATGGTATACCCCCAAAGGAGATGCCCCCATGCCCGTCTTGACCGATACCGCGATCCGTACCGCCCGGCCTACCGACAAACCCCGCAAGCTGAGTGACTCAGGCGGGCTTTATCTCCTTATCGCGCCCACGGGCGGCAAGCTCTGGCGAATGAAGTACCGCTTCAACGGGAAAGAAAAGACGCTCGCTTTCGGCAAGTACCCCGAGGTGCCCTTGAAGGACGCCCGTGACCGGCGCGACGAAGCCAGAAAGTTGCTTGCCAATGGTGCCGACCCTGCCGCCGTGAAGAAGGCGCAAAAAGCCGAAAGACAGGAACGGGCGGCGAATAACTTTGAAGCGGTAGCACATAGATGGTTCGAGGTATGGAAGGCAGGCGTGGCGGAGAAAACGGCGCAATCGCAGTGGCGACGGCTGGAGAATCACATCTTTCCTTTCCTTGGGGGCGTCCCTGTCTCGGAAATCACCCCCAAAAAGGTCATTGAGGCTTTACGGCCTCTGGAAGCGCGGGGGACGGGGGATACCCTGCGCAAGTCGAAGACGGCGATCAATCAGATTTTGCGGTTCGCCATACAAAACGAATGGGCGCAATACAACCCGGTTCCCGACCTTGTTGGCGCGTTCAAGGTGACGCCTACCAAGCACATGGCCGCAATTACCGACCCCGTGAAACTCGGGGTGTTGCTGCGGGACATTGACATGTATCACGGCTCGCCGTCTGTCTGCTACGCCCTGCGGCTCGTGCCGCTGGTGTTCGTGCGTCCCTGCGAACTGCGGGGCGCGAAATGGGCGGCCATCGACCTTGAAAAAGGCGAATGGAAGTTCTTTGTCGGCAAGACGAAGGTTGAGCATCTTGTCCCGCTCTCCCGACAAGCCGTGGCGATCCTGAAGGAATTGCACCCGATTACCGGCCACCATAGGACAGGCTTGGTCTTTCCGGGGCAGAAGCCGGGCCGCCCTCTGTCCAATGCGACGATAAACAACGCCTTGCGCATCATGGGGTACGACACGCAGGCGGACATTACCGGGCATGGATTCCGGGCGACGGC
>JAIRLA010000282.1 GCA_031259795.1 Azoarcus sp. | reverse complement strand
TGCATTGATTTGTTCCACAGCGCCGAACTGGATGACCTCGTCGCCAGGCTGCTCGAGGAAAGAGACCGGTAACGGTAAGGTTTCCTCGACGCCGGATCGAAACGCATCGAGGGGAAAGCGCCTGGGGCGAGGCTTTGCGCGCGCCGCCAATGCAGAGCGCGCTTGCCATGCTCCAACTCAATCCCGTGCGCGATGGCAGCGCACCGTGCGTCCGCCGCCCAGATCGCGCGCATCCGGATAGGCCGCGCGGCAGATATCGTCCGCCAGCGGGCAACGCGGATTGAAATGGCAGCCCGGCGGCGGGGCGAGGGGGGATGGCGGCTCCGCCGCGCCCGCCTTTTCGTCTTTTCCAGCCGGAGGCGCTTCGGCATCGACCCAGGGAACCGCCGCGAGCAGCATGCGGGTGTAAGGATGGGCGGGCGCTTTCAGAATATGCGCCGCCGGTCCCTGTTCGACGATGCGGCCAAGGTACATCACCGCCACTTCGTCGGCCATGTAGCGCACGACGGCAAGGTTGTGGGTGATGAACAGGTAGGCCAGCTCCCGTTCCTGCTGCAACTCGCACATCAGGTTGAGCAACTGGGCCTGCACCGAAACATCGAGCGCGCTGGTTGGTTCGTCGCAAACGATGACGCGCGGCGACACCGCCAGGGCGCGGGCGATGGCGATGCGCTGGCGCTGGCCGCCGGAAAATTCGTGCGGGTAGCGCCAACGCATTTCCGGCAGGAGACCAATGCGTTCGAGGAGTTCGTCCACGGCGCGCTGGCGTTCCGCCGCCGCGCCCCCGACCCCGAGACTCACCATGCCTTCTTCGAGAATGTCGCCGACGCACAGTCGCGGGTTGAGCGATGCGAACGGATCCTGGAACACCATCTGCACCGCGCGCCGCATGCCGCGCACGGCGGCGCGATCATGCGCGCCGAGCGTGGCGCCGCGAAAGAGCACCGTTCCATCCGTCGCGGGCGTCAGTTGCAGGAGGGCGCGCCCCACCGTGGTTTTGCCGCAGCCGGATTCGCCCACCAGCGCGAGCGTCCGCCCCGGCACAAGGCGCAGGCTGATGCCGTCGACCGCTCGCACTTGCCCCGTCACGCGCCGCAGCAAGCCTTTTTTCACCGGGAAATGCACCACCAGATCGCGCACTTCCAGCACCGGCTCGCTGGCGGAGCGATTCGCTTCCGCCGCCACGGCCACAGCCGTCCGCCGCCGGGGACGCGCCTCGCCCCCATCCGCGTACAGGTGGCAACGCACGCGCTGCGCCTCCACCACATGCCAGGCGGGCGTTTCGGCATGGCAGCGCCCGAACGTGCGCGGGCAGCGCGCGGCGAAACGGCAGCCGGTGAAACGCCGGTCGAGCGCGGGCACGCCGCCCGGCAGAGCGGCGAGCATCCCCCCGCGCGCCGCCCCGTCGGGCAACGCGGCGAAAAGCCGCCGCGCATAGGGATGCAGCGGCGTGGCGAAGAAATCCTCGCGCCCGCCGATTTCGATCAGTTCGCCCGCATAGAGCAGACCGACGCGGTGCGCCATGCGCGCGACCACGCCAAGATCGTGGGTAATCAGCAACATCGCCATGCCGCGCTCGGCCTGGAGGCGCGCGAGCAGATCGAGCGCCTGGGCTTGGATGGTGACATCGAGCGCCGTGGTCGGCTCGTCGGCGATCAGCAGTTCGGGCGCGCCGGCGAGCGCCATGGCGATCATCGCCCGCTGCTTCATGCCGCCGGAGAACTGGAACGGATAATCGTCGAGTCGCGCGCCAGCGGCGGGAATGCCCACCGCTTCGAGCAGGCGGAAAGCCTCGGCCCGCGCCGCCGCGCCCGCAAGGCCGCGATGCAGCGTCAGCGCCTCGCCGATCTGTGCGCCGATCGTCATCACCGGATTGAGGCTGGTCGACGGCTCCTGGAAAATCATGCCGATGCGCCCGCCGCGTATCTCGCGCATCCTCGCCTCGGGCAAGGCGAGCAGATCGTCGCCGCCCAGCCGCACCCGTCCGGCAACGATGTCCGCCGCTTCGGGGAGCAAACGGGCAATGGACAGCGCCGTCATCGACTTGCCGCAGCCGGATTCCCCCAGCAGCGCGAAAGTCTCTCCCGCCGCGATGCTCAGATCGACGTCATCGACCGGACGCACGGCGCCCGCCGCGCCGCGAATTTCCACCGTGAGATTTTCGACTTCGAGCAAAGCGGCAGCCGCGCGCTTCGGGTCGGCCATTGCCCGTTTCCTTTATTTGTTTTCCACCCGGATCAGGAAAAGTCGCCCGGCTCAATGCAGGAAAAGCCGCCCGGCTCAATGCAGGATACGGCCGCCACCGCCATGACCATGATGATGGTCTTCGTCCTCATCCTCGTCCTCTTCGTCGTCGTCATGGGTGTGACCATGGGCGATTTCCTCCGCCGTGGCGGCTCGCACACTGGCGACGGTCAAATCGAACACCAGCGCCACGCCCGCGAGCGGGTGGTTGCCATCGACCACCACCTTGCCGTCGGCGATGTCGGTGATGCGGAAGATTTCTTCGCCCGCGTCGCTGACCCGCTCGAAAGCCATGCCGATTTCGGCGTTTTCCGGGAAAAGATCGGCGTCCTCGACCACCACCAGATCTTCGTCGTAATCGCCGAACGCTTCCTCCGGCTGCAATTTGATCGTGAGCCTGTCGCCGATCTTCTTGCCGTGCAGCGCCTCTTCCAGCTTGGTGAATATGCCGCCGTAACCGCCATGCAGATAGATAAGCGGCTTGCTGCCATCATCGAACACGGTCCCGTCCGGGTCGCTTACTGTGTAGTGGAGAGTGACAACGCTGTCTTTGATGATTTCGCCTGGCATGGTGTGGGTTTTCCCATAATCACGAGTGAGTGTCGAAACATAGCGCAGCCATGCCGCCGATTCAAGGCTAAAGCGCATTTACCGGCGTTTTTTGTTGTGCGCCCGGCATGGACGCGCTCCCGCGAGCGGAAGTCTCGCCACAAGCGGATCACGGCGAACGAAGCGAAGCGCAGAACATGAGGGCGGCCAAGTGTGGGGGAGGAAGCGTGGAACATGAACCGCGAGCCGATGAACGAGAATCGGATAGAAGGCGCTACCGGGCAGGGCGAGCGGGCAAGGTTCCGCGAAGCTCTCGTGAATCAGCGTCGATTCGCTCCGCAAAGAACGGTGGATTGTCGCGTCGCTGCGAAAGCCTTTCCCCCTCGTCATTGCGAGGAGCGCAGCGCCGCTGAATAAAAGGGGGAAAAAGGAACGGGACACTCGTTCCCTTGCCGCCAAGAAAACAGCGTCGCTGCGCTCCGAATGATACGAAC